>CAZPTO010000091.1:0-9981 GCA_964589155.1 uncultured Bacteroidaceae bacterium
TGAGCTGCACATCCCCGATCGGCCCGTTCCTGTGCTTGGCCATGATGATCTCGGCAATACCTTTCAGGGAATTACCCTCTTCATCCACCTCCAGTCCGTAATATTCCGGTCGGTGAATAAACAATACCAGGTCGGCATCCTGCTCAATAGCCCCGGATTCGCGGAGGTCAGACAGCTGGGGCCGCTTGTTACCGGAACGCATCTCCACACTCCGGTTGAGCTGTGACAGGGCGAGTATGGGTACATTCAATTCCTTGGCGATACTCTTCAGGGAACGGCTGATGTTACTCACCTCCTGTTCCCGGCTGCCCATATTGCCTGTCTGACCCGAGGTCATCAACTGCAGGTAATCGATCACAATCGCCTGCACATCATATTTTTGTTTCAACCTTCGGCACTTGGCACGGAACTCGAAAATTGAAATGGCAGGGGTATCATCGATATAGATCGGCGCCTGTTCCAGGTCCTTGATCTTATACTCCAACTGCTCCCACTGGTAATTTTCCAGCCTTCCGTTCCGGATCTTATCTGACGGCAATTGTGTCTCGGCCACGATCAGCCTGTTCACCAGCTGCAGCGATGACATTTCCAGTGAGAAAAATGCAATGGGACGATCATGATCCACGGATATGTTCCTGGCCATGGAAAGCACAAAGGCCGTCTTTCCCATAGATGGACGCGCAGCTATAATGACCAGGTCGGAAGGTTGCCATCCCGAGGTGAGCCGGTCGAGCTGTGAAAAACCTGAGGGCACACCACTGAGACTGTCATCCCGCTTTCCGGCCTCTTCGATCTGGTGCAGTGCATCCTGGATCAACTTATTGATCTTGACTGTTTCCTTCTTGATATTGCCTTCTGCGATGTTGAGCAGTTCCCGTTCCGAGAAATCAAGAAGGTCATCCACATCAATGGTCTCATCGTATGACTTTGTCTGTATCTCCGTGGATACCCTGATCAGTTCCCGCTGGATATACTTCTGGGCAACGATACGGGCATGGTATTCCAGGTGAGCGGCAGAGCCTACCCTGCTGGTAAGCTGGGAAATATAGGTAGCGCCCCCCACCTCATCCAGCTGCTCCTTTTTACGCAACTCTTCCGTGATCGTAAGCAAATCGATGGGCTTTTCACGGATGGAAAGCTCCAGCGCCGCTGTATAGATCTTTTGATGCGCTTCCTGGTAGAAGCACTCCGGTTTTAAAATATCTATCACGGAAAGGATTGCATCCCGCTCGAGCATAATCGCGCCCAGCACGGCCCCTTCAAGATCCAACGCCTGGGGCGGGATCTTACCGTGGTCCGCTGCAATCGCACTCACCTTTTTGCTTGTCGTATTCTGCGTTTTCGCCATTACATGGTTTTTTTGGAAAGTCAAAGGTAGAAAAGATGGTCAGTCCTGGAAACTCAAATCCCTTGTACTTGTAAACAGACCAGGAAGATAAATAGTTGATAAAATGTTGATAGAATTTACCGGGTGACACACCAATGATGTACCCCGCTGACTTTTAATAATCGCTATTTAAAATAGATCGTTCGCATGGTGTCTTGAAAACTTTCATCAAACCCGTGTACCTTCATCAGAAGTGGACATCAGACCGGTGGTATCAACCGCCTGCTATATAAATTTGCGAACGAAACCATCAGGCAAACCAACAAAAAACAGGTACAATACAATGAAAACCACCCCCGAATATGTATTTTAGCTCCGGAAAGCTAATTAAACCCTTTACCAAGTGATCCATTTTTCGCCTGCAAAGATCAACCTGGGATTACAGATCCTGAGACAGCGCAATGATGGATTTCATGAACTGTCCACACTCATGCATCCACTGCCGTTCCGGGATATTATTGAGATCAACCCGGGAACGGATGCTGAATCAGTTTTTGCCATGACTGAATCCGGGATCACTGTCCCTGGCAGCAGGGATGAACACCTCTGCTATAAAGCCTGGAAGGTTTTCTGCAAGGCACAAGGGAATACCCCTGTTCAGGTTCACCTGCATAAACGAATTCCATTGGGGGCCGGTCTTGGAGGGGGATCCTCCAATGCAGCTACCGTGTTGAAGGGCCTTAACACGCTGAAGGGTGAGCCTTTCAGTCACCATGAACTGGAAAAAATGGCAGCTCAACTGGGGAGTGACTGTAGTTTGTTCATCAGGAACAAACCGGCCCTTGCTGAAGGACGCGGAGAGATCCTGAAGGAAACACCCGTGCAGCTGTCGGGTTTTTATCTTGTGTTGCTCTATCCCGGAATACACATCCATACCGCTGCAGCCTACCGGGAAGTCACACCCGATGAAGCACGTCCCCCGTTACACAAGCTACTGGAGCATCCCGTCGAAACATGGCAGGAGCAGGTCATCAATGACTTTGAACAAACGGTATTTAAAAAATTTCCTGAAATTGGTGATTTAAAGTCCGAACTTTACACCGCAGGAGCTGTTTATGCCTCCATGTCGGGAAGCGGATCAGCGGTATATGGCTTGTTCCGCAGCAAACCGGGCCCCGCCAGCATCCCGTTTAAATTTATTACATGGGAAGGATACATCTGATCATCGGCTGATACAGTTGACCTCCTGGTGGTCCTTATGTCTGCCGAGTGATGCTTATGCCCCCGGGGTCACTATGACCCCAGGCTGACCCCTGTTTTTACCGGCTAACCCTGGGGATCAATCAAGCGCAAACTCGAATATTACTTTGGCCTTGGGAACTTTTTCTCCTTCAATCGCATTGATCTTCAAAACCTTGCCCGATCGTTCGGCAAAAACAGTATTTTTCATCTTCATCGCCTCCAGGATCATCAGCGGTGCTCCTTCATCCACGCGTTCACCCTCCTTTACATAGATCTTTGAAATGGTGCCGGGAATAAAAGAACGCACCTTACTCTCGTCCTTCGGCTCCCAGGGTTTCCTTTCCAGGAATTTCTGACTGAGTTCCGTGGTGTATTTTCTGAATTCCACCACGAAGGTATCTGTCACCTGTCTCTTGGCTGCTGCCGAGGCAGCGTCTTTTCCAGTGTTTTGCATAGTCATGACCTGTCGATTTAAAATGGTGGTATTCCGTGCTTTTTCTTCGGCATTCCGATCTCCTTGTTACCACTCACCTCCAATGCATGCATCAACACATTCCGGGTCTCCTTCGGCTCAATCACCGAATCGATAAATCCTTTGGCAGCTGCAACATAGGGATTGGCAAATTTTTCAATGTATTCCGCCACCTTTTCTTTTCTTACTTTATCCGGATCTTCGGCAGATGCAATTTCCTTCCTGAAGATGATATTCGCTGCACCTTCAGGTCCCATGACGGCCACTTCAGCATCGGGCCATGCAAAAACAAAATCGGCACGCAGGTGACGCGAGTTCATGGCAATGTACCCACCACCGTATGCTTTCCTCAGGATCACGGTGATCTTGGGAACTGTGGCCTCACTGTATGCGTACAATACTTTTGCACCATGACGGATCACGCCGGCATGCTCCTGGTCCACACCGGGAAGGTATCCCGGAAGATCCACCAGTGTAACTATAGGAATATTGAAGGCATCACAGTACCGGATGAAACGGGCGGATTTATCAGAGGAGTCCACATCCAATACCCCTGCAAGTACTTTGGGCTGGTTGGCCACGAAACCAACGGTTCTGCCACCGATTCTTCCAAAACCAATCACAATGTTCGCTGCCCATGCTTCCTGCACTTCGAGAAAATGTGAATCATCGCTCACAGCCCGGATCACATCCCTTACATCGTAGGGAAGTGACTTGTCTGCCGGCACAATTCTGTTAATGTTAAATTCCTTCCTGGGTTCTATAACCTCTTTGATCGTGGGTACCGCGCTGTTGGACCATGGAATATAGCTCAGCAACATCTTGATCTGCTCGAAACATTCTATTTCGGATTCAGCAAAGAAATGCGCATTGCCGGTCATCTCACTGTGCACCCTGGCTCCGCCAAGCTCTTCCATGCTGATGTCCTCTCCCAGCACGGTCTTGATTACCTCCGGTCCGGTGATAAACATTTTGGAGATATTGTCAACAACAAAGACAAAATCTGTCAGGGCCGGGGAATACACCGCCCCACCTGCGCAGGGACCGAGGATCACGGATATCTGCGGAATGACGCCACTTGCCAGCGTATTCCTGAAAAAGATCTCCCCATATCCTGCAAGGGAATTTACACCCTCCTGGATCCTGGCACCACCAGAATCGTTGATGCCGATCAGCGGCATCCTCATTTTCAGGGAATGGTCCATGATCTTGGTGATCTTGCGTGCATGCATGGACCCCAGGGAGCCCCCTGCAACAGTGAAATCCTGGGCAAATATGCAGACAGGCTTCCCACCGATGGTCCCGGTGCCGGTCACCACGCCATCACCATGCAATTTTTTCTGTTCCATCCCGAAATCGCGGGCATCATGCTCAACGAACAGGTCATACTCATTGAAGGTTCCCTGGTCCAGGATTTGGATAATACGCTCACGGGCGGTCATCTTGCCCATTGCCACCTGCTTCTGGATTGCTTTCTCCCCACCACCCAGCTGAATCTGTTCGCGAAGCTTTTGAAGCTCCTTCACCTTGTTTTTAGAGGCCATAACTATTGATTTGGTTACTAACTATTTATGCTAATTCTTTCACGGCATTCCCTTAAAAAAAGAATTACAAGAATACTAAATCTTTGCATGTCATGGAAAGATAAAATTCAACAGCCATTGATCAACTAAATTAAACCATTGGTATTCAGGATTTTCAGGGAAAACATATTTCAGGACATACCTGCTATTTTGGTGCCATTCTAAATAGAAATAATGCAACAAAAACAAAAAGGATATTGGGTAACCACACCGCCAGTTGCACCGGGAGCAATCCCCCGATAGCAAATTGGGAAGAGAATTGCAGAAACAAGATATACGTAAAACTGATGATCACCCCTATTGCGATCTGCAATCCAATACCACCCCGTACTTTTCGGGACGATACTGCCACCCCTATAAAAGTGAGGATGAAGGTGGAAACGGGAAATGAGATGCGCTTGTGACGCTCGATCTGAAAAGCCTTTACATTGGTCTCTCCCTGCATCTTCTGCTGATCGATAAAATTGTCGAGTTCTTTCAGGTTCATCGTCTCGACAACAGTAATTCTCCGGTTAAAATCCTCGGGCCTGATGTTGATGGTCGTGTCTTTTTTCTGGCCGGAGGTAATCGTCTCTTCAAGTCCATTGATATCCCGTTGATAATATCTTCGCAGTGACCATTTATCGATGGCGGTATCCCAGCGAATCTGGTCTGCGATGAGTTTCGAGACAAGCCTGCTTCCTTCAAATTTTTCCAGGGCAAAGTTAGAGCCCACTTTCGAGATATTGCTGTAATTTTCAAGGTAAACATAAATACCCGGCTCGATCTGCCGGTGAAAATTCTTGGTCTTGAACCGCACAGGTCGCTGGTGTACATATTCTTCCTCGAAGGCCAGTTTCACCTTATTGGCTTTCGGGATCACCTGGTCATTCAGAAAAAACGAGATCGCTGCGATCACAATCGCAGAGATCAGGTAAGGTCGCATCAACCGCCTGAAGCTCATCCCACTGTTCAGGATGGCAATGATTTCCGTATTAAAGGCCATCCGGGAAGTGAAATAGATCACGGCAATAAAAGTGAACAGCGAACTGAACAGGACGGCAAAATAAGGTATGAAATTGAGGTAATAGTCGAAGACGATCTTCCTGAGCGTTGCACCGTTCTCAATGAAATCATCGATCTTTTCAGAGATATCGAAAACCACGGCAATGGCAAGAATCAGGGTAATCGCAAGGAAAAAGGTCCCCAGGAATTTCCTGATGATGTATACATCAATGATCTTAAGCCCGAGCAGCTTTATAATCTTGTTCCTAATACCTTCACCATTGTTGCTTTCCATGTGCTGAATGTTCCATTGCTGATTTGTTTGAAAGCCTCCCTGACAAGCCAGATGTAAAATGACAGGTTGTGCATCGTGGCAATCTGTGCGCCAAGAAGCTCACCGGCTATGATTAAATGACGTAAATATGCCTTTGAATATTGCATGTCTACAATCGAATGTCCCCGCGCATCCACCGGAGAGAAATCATCCATCCATTTCCTGTTCCGGATGTTGATAATCCCGTCAGCGGTGAACAGCATCCCATTCCTTCCGTTCCTGGTCGGCATCACGCAGTCGAACATATCCACCCCGCGTTCGATCGCTTCCAGGATATTCACGGGAGTGCCCACACCCATCAGGTAACGGGGGCGCTCCGTTGGGAGGATCCTGTTCACCACTTCGATCATTTCATACATATCTTCAGCCGGTTCACCCACTGAAAGTCCCCCGATGGCATTGCCCGCTGCACCCAGCGAGGCAATCTTTTCCGCAGAACGCTCCCGCAGGTCCCTGAACACACTGCCTTGAACGATAGGGAAAAAAGCCTGAGAATGCCCGTACAGGGGCTCGCTCTCGTTAAAATGCTTCCAGCCACGGTCCAACCAGTGATGCGTCAGTTCAAGTGAATCTGCAGCATATTGATGATCACACGGCCAGGGCGTGCACTCGTCGAAGGCCATCATAATATCCGAGCCAATCGCTCGCTGGATATCCAGCACGTTTTCAGGAGTGAATACATGACTGGATCCGTCGATATGGGACCTGAAATGTGCTCCTTCCTGTGTTAGCTTTCTGTTCTCCGACAAAGAAAATACCTGGTACCCGCCACTGTCTGTGAGAATTGAACGGTCCCAGTTCATGAACTTGTGCAATCCTCCTGCTGCTGACAATACCTCCACTCCGGGACGCAGGTACAGGTGGTAGGTATTGCCCAGGATAACCGGGGCATCAATATCATTTTTCAGGTCATGCTGATGCACCGACTTGACCGTCCCCTGTGTACCCACCGGCATAAATATGGGTGTTTGGATCACGGAATGTTCCGTAGTAACCTTTCCGGCCCGGGCATTGCTCCCGGGGTCAGTATGTAAAATTTCGAATTGCATATCCGCGTTTCAGTCGGCAAAGATACGCAATATGTTAATAAAAAGATCTGCTGCGGCAATCTGCCGGGTTGCCAGATAAAAATATCTTTCCTAACATTGCGCGGTAGAAAAACACACATGCTTTTCAAAGAACTTTTCGGTTCAACCGATCTTGCCACCTGGATCATTGCCGGGGTGATGATGGCTGCATTCATTGTACAACTCATCTATTACCTGGACGTGTTCAGCAAAATACCATCCTATACAACCGGCAAAGAAATGGATCATCCAGCGATTCCACCACGACGGCAGAACGCGATACCACCAGACGATCAGTCCACGGCGACTTCAGGCGGGCATCCCACTGCATCAATACACCAACAGTTCGGAGTGACTTCAATCGAACGCCCCGTCGTACCTGTAAGTGTGATCATCTGTGCAAGAAACGAAGCGGAAAACCTGGAAAAGCACCTGCCGGCATTTTTAGCGCAGGACCATCCCGACTTTGAAGTAGTGGTGGTCAACGATTGCTCCACCGACCACACAGAGGAAGTGTTGATGAACCTGAAGGTGGACCACCCGCACCTGCGATATACGAGTATTCAGCCCGACAAAAAATTTATCCATGGAAAGAAACTGGCAGTGACCGTTGCAATCAAAGCTGCCAGGCATGAACACCTGCTGCTGAGCGATGCTGACTGCTACCCTTCATCGGATCAGTGGGTCAGCAGGATGTCGGCACATTTTTCGGCCACTACGGAGCTGGTGTTGGGTGTTGGGAAATACGCCCGAACCAGGGGGCTTCTCAACCTCCTTGTCAGGTATGAAACCCTGTTCACTGCCATGCAGTATATTTCATTTGCGATCAAAGGCAAACCCTTTATGGGCGTCGGACGCAACATGGGATATGTTAAAAACCTCTTTTTTCGACACAAGGGATTTGCCAGTCATCTGAAAGTTTTATCGGGCGATGATGACCTTTTTGTGAAAGAAGCTGCTACCCCGCGCAACACAAGTGTTGAGATTGATCCCGCTGGCATGACGATCTCCATACCCCCCGGGAAAATAAATAGCTGGTTCAAGCAAAAGAAGCGCCATCTCTCTACAGGTAAATATTATAAAGCAGGAACAAAATTCAGGCTGGGAACAGAGTATTTCAGCAGAACGATCTTCTATATCATGTGCATTATATTGCTCTTTCGCGGACCATGGATCTGGATAGCCATTGGCGCCTGGAGCATCCTTTCAATCGTGAAACTGGTGATTGTTAAATTGAACATGAGGCGGTTGGACGAAAAAGATTTATTGCTACCTTCGTTGCTGTTTGATCCGCTAATGCCAGTGATCCTGGCAATGATACGGATCTCCAATATGATCAGACCACGAGAACCCAAATGGAATTAAATAACAGCAGCTTATCTGATAAGGCGCAACAGGACATAGCGCTGGTTGAAAAGGCAAAAGCAGGGGATCAGCAGGCCTACGGACAATTGTTGGGAAAGTATCGCGACGCCATCTATTTCATGTTACTGAAAATGGTCAATAATCCAGTAGATGCCGAAGATCTCACCATAGAGGCTTTTGGCAAAGCATTCAAGAACCTGAAACAATATACGCCCAACTTTGCCTTCAGCACCTGGCTGTTTAAGATCGCCTCAAACAATTGCATCGACCACATCAGGAAACAGCGGGGAAGTACTGTCTCTCTCGACCAGTCGATGGATGGAGAAGACAGCCTGAGTCCCTCCTCCCTGATACAATCTGATACACCTGATCCGGAAGCTAACATGATCAATGATCAGAAGATCAAGATGATGCGCAGCGTGGTAACCAAACTGAAACCCAGGTACAGGTCACTCATTGAATTGCGCTACTTCAAGGAATATTCCTACGAGGAGATCTCTGACCACATGGAACTGCCACTTGGAACCGTGAAAGCACAATTATTCAGGGCACGCGAATTGCTCAATAATATCCTCAGGAACACGGATGCTCAACATTGATCCGGATGGACCTGGTCAGCACATATTTTTCCGACCTCACCCCTGGCCAGGAAGCACAGCTTTCGGCATTGTCCGTTGCGCTGCACTCCTGGAATGAAAAGATCAATGTCATTTCCCGGAAAGACATGGAACACGTGGAGCAACGGCATATATTACACTCCCTTTCCATCGCTAAATTTATCACCTTCAAACCCGGCACCAGGATCATCGACGTGGGCACCGGCGGTGGATTCCCGGGATTGCCGCTCGCAGTGATGTTTCCCGACTGTCATTTCACTCTCGCAGACTCCATCGCCAAGAAAATACACGTCGTAAATGAGTTGGCAACTGCAGCTGAAATTAAAAATGTAACGGCCCTCCGTGAACGCGCAGAGCACATCACAGATCAGTTCGATTTCGTTGTGACCAGGGCCGTAGCAGCATTTCCGCAATTGTACCGCTGGACCAAAAAACTGGTGATCCCGGGAGGAGAGCATGCGGTTCCCAACGGTATCATATCCCTGAAGGGTGGCGATCTTTCCAGGGAGCTGTCGGGGTTTGGAAAAAGGGTGACCATTACCGACCTGGACACCTGGTTTACAGAGGAGTGGTTTGCAACAAAACACCTGGTCTACCTGGAAATACGATAACACCAAATTAAATGTTCATTCCTTTTGTTATTCAAAGTATTTCACTATTTTTGCAGCCCGAAAAGAACGGAATCAGAAACAATATAAATTACCGGATATGCCAAAGAGAACATTTCAGCCATCGAACAGGAAGCGCAAGAACAAGCATGGCTTCAGGGAAAGAATGAATTCTGCCAGTGGCAGGAAAATACTTAACCTGAGAAGGAAAAAGGGCCGGAAGAAACTTTCAGTTTCCAGTGAGGCACGTCATAAGAAATAGCAGCGCTGTTTCTTGATTGCAACCAACCTGTACGGTTGGTTTTTTTTTGCTTTTTTTTTAGCTGAATCAAAGCGTGATATTTTACTAATTTTACCGGTTTAAAAGGATTTGAAATGAGAA
>CAZPTO010000092.1:0-9943 GCA_964589155.1 uncultured Bacteroidaceae bacterium
AAAAACGTTTACCGACAAATTCAGTAACCAGGTCATATCACCCGGTGAGATTATAGAGGGATATCCCACAGCTGAAGCTGCCACGGCAGAGCTGGAAAGCATGATTGACATGATCTTTGAGCAAGAGGAAACCGCACGGTTTATCACCCGCAAAATCTATCGCTTTTTCGTCTACCACTTTATCTCAGAAGAAGTGGAAACACAAGTGATCACCCCCCTGGCAACCCTTCTCAAAAACAACAATTACAACATTTCCGAACTCCTCAGGGTACTCCTGAAAAGCCAGCATTTTTACGATGAAGATGATGCCATTGCTGCAAATGACAATACCGGTGCGCTGATCAAATCACCGGTGGACTTGTTTACCGGGCTGTTCCGGGTATTCAGGATACCATTTCCAGACCGCGAAACAGAAACGACTGCCTTTTATCGCGACATGAACTATGTAACTGACCGCCTGGTGGACCAGGGACTGAACTTTTATGAACCATTCGAAGTAGCGGGCTACCCAGCGTATCACCAGGTGCCGGGATTCAACCGGAACTGGATCACAACCTATGCACTCGCCCACCGTTACCAGGCCGGTGCAGTGCTGATGAAGAAGGTGGATGAATCCATTGAACGTTCTGTTTACCTGGATATCATTGATTGGGTAAAAAACACAGGAGCAATTTCAGACCCTTCTGATCCGGAGCTGATTATGGATGTATTGCTTGAGCACCTCTTCCCCGTGACCATTACACAGGAACGGCGCGACTATTTTCTGTATAACGTGTTTCTCGGTTTTCCCGACGAGGATCCGGCCTATGCACGAAACTTATGGACGACGGCCTGGAATGCTTACATTACCTCTGGCGATGACAGTGAAGTGAGACCCCTGCTTGAGCAGCTTCTGTCCGCTCTGATAGAGACTCCGGAATTTCAAATCTATTAGCGGAAGATGAAA
Source organism: uncultured Bacteroidaceae bacterium (assembly GCA_964589155.1). Taxonomy (GTDB): domain Bacteria; phylum Bacteroidota; class Bacteroidia; order Bacteroidales; genus M55B112. The sequence continues at coordinate 947 of CAZPTO010000092.1, forward strand.
ATACGAACATTCTGTATAAGAAATCCATTGGTACAAAGAAACCAGGGAATGCACCGTTCATCATTCCAAACAATACTATTTCAACCGAACAAAGACACCAGGAGATGAAAAGAAGACATTTTATAAAAAACATGGCCTATGGCAGTGCTGCAGGGCTTACACTGGGAGGAATTCCATTGAACCTGCTCGGAGCCAATAATGCCCTGAAAAGAGCTGCTGCAGCAAGTACAAACGACAAAGTGCTGGTGTTTATACAACTGCATGGAGGAAATGACGGACTGAACACGCTGATCCCCGTATCGCAGTACAACGACTACTATGACCTGCGACCGAATATTGCCATCAGGCATACCGGTACGCGCAGCTATATCGAGGTAGATGACACTGTTGATGAGGCCGCCCGGGTAGGATTGCATCCCGATATGCTCCCCTTTTACGAGATGTACCAGGAAGAAAAAGTGGCCATTATTCAGAATGTGGGGTATCCTGATATGAATCTTTCCCACTTCCGGGGCCGAGATGTTGTGTTCATGGGAACTGATGAATCAGGTGATCTGGAATACAATTCCGGATGGATGGGGCGTTACCTGGACAATGTCTACCCTGGCTATCCGGATGCATATCCCAATGTTGCCATGCCAGATCCCATCGGAATCGAATTGAGCGGAACCCTTTCACTGGCATTCCACAGGGAAAATGGTATTCCCATCGGTTTGAATATCGGCAGCCCTGAACAATTCTATCAACTCATTTCCAGCGTTGGGGTGGAACCACCTATTGCTTTCCCCGGGAGTCATGCAGGCGACGAATTGCGGTATATCATGGAATTCGAGAAGAAATCCAATGAATACGCCGGGCGGTTGCGTGATGTATACAATGCTGCCAGCGAATCGTCAATAGAATACCGCCACGGATACCCGTATGCATCGCCGGGAGCTGCCAACAACCTGGCCAGTCAGCTCAAACTTATAGCGCGTCTCCTTGCGGGAGGAGTGAAAACCAAGATATTCCTATGCCGTATTGGAGGATTCGACACGCACGGTGAGCAGGTCGATCGCAATGATCCCAGCCTGGGTCTGCATGCAGAGCTTCTTTACAAAATGTCTACAGCGATACAGGATTTTTACAAAGACCTGGAGACAAGAGGTATCGATGACCGGGTAATGTCACTGACATTTACTGAATTTGGAAGACGCGCCTATTCAAACGACAGTTATGGTACCGATCATGGTACAGCAACCCCCGTGTTCGTATTCGGAACACAGCTGAACAGCGGGATATTCGGGGTGAATCCCGGCCTCAAACCGGAGGACCTTCACCGGGGGAACCTCAAATATAATATAGACTACCGGCAGATCTACACTTCCGTGATCCAGGATTGGTTTGAGGGTGACAACGAAGCACTGATCAAAACCGGTTTCAGTGATTGGGTAGATACAAAGTTACCAATCGTATCTTCTACCGGAGCACCCGCATACACCCCGGGCATAAATCCGGTATCACTGCATCTCTATCCGAACCCCGTCGCGGACCAGATGAATATCCAGTACAACCTCCCGTCGAGGGGTAAGGTAACCCTGCGGATCCTCGACAGCGCAGGCCGTCAGGTTCAATCTTCCAGCAATGCCGGACACTTCGGAACCAATAACCGCAGCTGGGATGTCACAGGCCTTACGCCAGGCATGTACTTTCTGCAAATGAATCACAACGGGAAAACCATGGGGAGCCGCTTCCTGAAACTTTAAATGCTGTCGTTAAAATAATCTCAACGGAACCACTCAACGGAACCACTCAACGGAACCACTCAACGGAACAACTCAACGGAACAACTCAACGGAACAACTCAACGGAACAACTCAACGGAACAACCCACCGGAGCGAAACGGAGCCCAATGAAGTCACAGCGCTAAAGACAAGGCTTATTCCCTCTTATTCCCTCTTATTTCCTCCGGTCATGTGCTTAATACTTACAGTTTTTCGGCTGCTACGCTGAACGCGCAAGCCCGGTTCCTGCAGCCATTTACTATACCAGTAGCTAATAATTCTCCGAAAGAAACTGGTCCACCGGAATTTTCACCAGGAGGGGTCGCCTGTATTTCCCCAGGATCCTTGTACCGCACAGCACAACCAGTCCCTTGTCGGTTGATTGCAGTACGTCGCGCACTTGCACCTCCTGATCAAATTCCTTGTAATGGGTCATTAAAAGACTATCTGAATCCATATCAAATTGGTAGATCACCATTGAACTACTGTTGGTCTGGGATACAAAAAGGGCGTAATTGGCACTGTCGGTTTCAAAAACCAATGGATGTACGCCGGCGCGGTAAGTGAGTTCATAAAGAGGTTCTGCTGAAAAATCCTTGATATTCTGACTGGCAGAAACGTCTAAAGTCACGTTGGGGAGAATATAATTATTCCCTTCATAGTAACTGGTCAGTCCGAAGATACTTTCTCCCTTTGACATGACCGCGCTGATCCCCTCTTCGGTCTGGTAGGAATAAATGTTACCGGTTGGATTGAGTGATGCGCGATCGAGAAAAACTGTCCTGAGCGTATAATTAAAGAAACAGTTCACAAAATAACCTGTACCCTCAGTCCCTTCAATCTCACCGATGAAGAAAGGATAATACTGGCCAGTACGGTTCAGGTGACGCTGAATATCGTATTGCAGGTCAGTGTTAATGGGCAGTTCAGACTGCCGCTCCGGGGTCAGACTGCTACCAAACCGGGATATTACTGATGAACGACTTACGAAATCGTAGCCCAGTACCAGCAGATTACCCGAAGTATTGGTAGAGGCATGCAACGGCATCGTGAGTTGCAGGTCTTCCTGTCCGACCTCCGCCCCGGTGACGGGATCCACCTCCACGAAATATGCATCAAACTGCGGATCCATGGCCACAAACCCGATACTGCTTCCCTGCCGTATCAATTTGGAGCAGGGTGCCAGCCAATCGTATGAATGTGTCCAGGTTACCTCACCTGCAGCGTTAGTGCGGACCAGGTATGCATAAGGGTATTCTATATCCGAAGTTTCATCTTTCACAGCTGAGACAAACAGGAAGCCACCATCATCCAGTTCCATAACACTTTCAGCGAAAAAGGCGAGGGTCTCCTCGGGATGATTATAGATTTTTGTAAATCCGTCATCGGGCAGAATTTCCCGCTGGTCAATCTCACATCCTGAAAAAGACAAGATGAAAGGAAGGAGGTATGGAACTAATTTTCTCAAATGGATCTATATTGTTTAAAGTCTTATTAACAAATCAGTTATAAATTACGCGTATCACCAGTATATGTTTTAGTTAAAGTCTTATGATATAATTAATTATAAATTTCATTTTACCTCCGGGTGACTAGCTGCCTAATAATAACACTCCACATTACTGAATCTTTTTTGTTTTTGAAGTGAAAAAAGGATCGACAAGCTTAGCTGGATATTATTGAGCAGCATATCATCCTGTGCAAATGAAGCGCCATCTCCTGTCCCAAAACGATCAGATTTGCTGGCAATATTGTGTAAACCACTTCGGTATCCTCCATTGAGATCGAGAATAATATACCGCAGATCAATATAGGTTCCAATCACTGCACCAGCTGATAGTTTGGGCCTGATGAACGTCTGTGTGAATGCATCATTGGCTGGCAGCATCTGACTGTATGCGACAGATAATCCTGCATATGGCCGATAGCGATTCAGATCAAGATTGTACCGGAACTCCAACGGTAAAGAGAAATATCGCAGCAGATTTGAAGTTTGCAGTTCCACTGTCTCACTCGAAAATACAACTTCATTTATTTTGCTGAACCGGTGGGTATACGTTCCCGGTTTAGTAACAAAAATGAAATTTTGGTTGTACCATTCGGCGTGCACAAAGTACTGGTTCCCGATGTTCCTCAACAACCCTGAATAATTACTACTATAGGTTTGACCGGACAGATCTTCATAAATACTGAAAGGTGTAAGATCGATCACCTGGGAAGCATTTGCTCCTGCTCCGAAACCGATTCTCAGGTGATCCAAAAAATTACCCCCCTGTGCAGCAGCCCTGCCAGGCAACAGGAGCAGCAGAATAATCATGTATAAGATTTGATGTCGGATCACATTAGCATGAACGGCAAAACCGGGAAATGGTTGCGCATGGGCACAAAAAATAATGAGTTACTTGAACAGGCATCTGGCATTTTATACCTGTCTGTTGTCCATGTATCCGGGCACAAAGAGCGCAGATTAGTTATTGCTCATACGCTCCCATATCGTATCCCGCACCCTGGGGCCGGGTTGCGCCGCCCTTTCCCGTAGCCGGAATTCCCGGAAACAGGGACATGTCAGCACCCTGGTCAATGGCCGGACTGGCTGGGTCGACATGCAGATCATCATCAGTGTAAATCGGATCACTTGTCACATCATTCGTGGTCCCTATGATGGTTCCCACTCCTCCGACATAGTTAGTGAAATTATATACGGTGTTGTAATCTGCATAAACAGAGAATGCATCGCTGCATTTCAAAAAGGAGGTACTTCCATTTCCTGTAAAAATATTATTGACAAGATAAAAGCGTGAAGTATCCTTGAAGGTGTACCCACTGGCACGTGCTTCCACGAAACAGAGGTCAGATGTTGTCGCGGCATCCGGAGCGAGTCTGAAGCTGTTATTGCAGATGGCAAACTGTTGGTCGGGATTGATATATTCTGCCCCGTACAGGATGATGCTGCTTTCGCTCTGCAGCCCGCTGAACGTATTGTTCCGAACGAATAGCGAGGATACACCATCGGTTCTTCCGGCCTGAAGCGCCAGTGCTTTCCCGCCACCGGCTCCCGAACCATAATAGGAATTGTTCTCGACAGTGATGGTGGAGGGAGGATTTCCCAAAGTAAGAAAGAAGGCAGCGTTATTACCGGCGGAATGGATCGTGTTGTTTCGTATAACCGTAGAGGTTGTAAAACCAGGCCTGGTGAAATTCTCCACATTAATGATCCCATTGCCATCGGTATATCCCTCTTTTGTCATATGGATCGTGTTCCCCTCAATCAGCTGTGTCCCGGATGATACATACCCGGCACGTGTATCAATAGCACGGTTGCTGTTGGTAACCTCAATCTGGTTGTTCCTGATTACAATATTCTCTCCGGTAAATTCTATGGGCTGGTTTTTTGTCACCAGGTTACAATCTTCAATCACCCCGCCATTGGAACCGAGCTTGATCCCCCACATGGAATTGGTCATGGTGATGTTCGTAAGGGTAATGCCATCGCCTCCCCCCTTGATACCCCCTGCAACCACGTTGCTGCCCTCCAATGGCTTAATATGAAGATGGTCCATCGTAATCCCGCCATGCAGTGATTCTATGGCATAATAATTGGCATTACCACAGCTCAGGCTCAGGTTTCCTATATAACCCGATTCGCTGTAGAAATAGAGCACCGGACTGCCGGATTTGTTGTAAACATTTCTCAGCAGGACCTGTTCCTCATCCTGACCGGTGAGTATGACGTTCTCTGCTTCAATCTTCATGGGCAACATCGAGGTATATTCACCATTGGCAATTGAGACAGTTCCCATCGGTTTTACAGCATACCCGGCAGCAATATGTGAAGCGGTCTGCGCACCAGGATACTGGACAAAATCATCATCCACGGCGATGTCATCAGAAGCAGGCACATGGTGAAAGGCAAACTGGTAGGAACCCACGGTCTTTCCAAAAGCGACTGCAACAAAGACCGTGTCCTCATATTCGCCGGAGAGCCGGACGCCAGCCTCATAAAGAAAACTGTCATCAAGCGCATAATAGTCTGCCGACCTGCTGGCAGGATACAACACAACTCCGGCGCCGGATTTCCTGTAATATTTAAGCTCCATATCATCCGGAGCCGTTTTATCTTCATTTCTCCTCAAAATCCCATGAACACCATCGCCTGCCTTACCGCTGAATGTATAGGCATTGATGCTGTTTGCCAGCGCAATGGTGTCAGTAAATGCGGCTTTGCCCCCGGCATCGAATGAAAGCTCCCGGGCTGTTGCAAGGTTAAGGTACAGCCGGCTGGCAGTCTCATTATCGATCCGGACGAAATACGTTCCGGCCCCGGGCTGACCTGTGTAGGATGCATTGTAATAATCCCGGATCGCCCGGATATTATTGAATTCCGTCAGCCTGTTGCCGGTGGCATCCCAGAGGTGGAAATAGCCGGAGACGGATTCGCTGAGGATCGAGAAATGTACCAGGCGGTCCTGGCTTAATTCAAAGCTCGCATAGTAACACTTGCCAGCTTCAACATCCATCCCGGTCAATTCATCCAATGGAACAGTCAGCGGCGCCAATTCCTGCAGCATGAGCTGGTAGCTCCCGGTATCGTCCTGGTGACTGCCAACCACCAGGCCATAGGTCCCGGTTTCGGGTATTTCATATACGATTTCATAATCGTTCATGGAAGTATTATAGGATATCATCCTGTTTGTCAGCTCCTTTCCTGCTTCACTCCAGAGGCTGAAATATCCCTTGTAGAGCTGGTAATCGGGCTGGAACCCACGTATTGAGACCACCTCTCCGGCTGTACCGGAAAAATGGTACATGTCCTTATCGCCCTTGTACAGCAGCCGCTCATTCACCGTATCACCATACGACACCTCTGCAGATGCCTCCTCATCGGTTAGCAGCACATAATCGAATGTGGAATTATACCGCTCCACTTCTATGTAGTAAACAGAATCCCTTGCCAGGGGACTGACAATCCTTTCGCCCGGGTTGTACAGGTTGCCTTCACCCAGAATCTTTCCTGAAGGAGAGACCAGGGAAACACCACCAGATACAAAAGAAACGTCTACATGGTTAAAACGACAATCCAGCAAGGTGTTGACCGGTGACTGGATACTGTACATATGGAATGTATCCGTCTCTGTCATATGCGCATAGACCGAATCGTTCAAAGCCAGGGGGGTGGCATCAATTTCCCAGATACCGATGATAAAATTCCCTTCCGCCGTCAGGTCCACTCCGGCGACCGACATTATTAACCGGCCTTCCTCTGCGCATATATACCCGTGATCGTCGGTAGTGAGGAAACGGTAGGTATCGGGACCAGCACCATGCACTTCAAACCGGCCCTGAAGCGCGGGTTGGGTACCGTATGCCAAATCCACCCGGTAGAGTCCCGTCTTTGGAATATCGACTTCAAAATGCATATATTCAGATGCATTGAGAAATCCCTCAAATGGACTGTCGAGTTTCAATGCAAGTGTATCCCCTGCCAGGATGGGTGAGCGCTCTGAGATGCCTGCCAGGAAATTCCCTTCAGATGTTGCTTGCTGACCCGCCATGGCGATAAAGAGTTCACCTGGTTGTGCATCCACCCAGTGTTCCTCTGTTCCGATATCCCCTGTGAGCAGGGCCTCTCCCTCCTGGAAAACACTGAATATCCCGTACAGGCGCGGTTGCTCACCAGGCTCAGCGTAAATCCTGTATGCATCCGCTGAAGGAATCTCCACACGGAAAGTCAGGATCTCTTCCGGTGCCAGGTAATGTTCCCCGATACTATTCATATCCAGGTCGATGGTATCGCCTGCCGCCAATGGAACCAGTTCAATTGCGAATGTATCTGAAGGATCTGACGCCTCCACAACATAGCGTCCCCCGAGTAGCTGGTTGCCGGGTCCGAATGCTCGGGCATCGATCAGCACATCCCGGGTGGCCGGGAAGCCCAGGTTCATGCCTGTTTCAGGAATAAACTCCCTCACTTCGAATACTGGCGGGATATCTTCCCGGGCGACAATGCTTTTAGTTGCAGCTTTTTTCTTATCCCGCAAGGCTCCGCTCACCCAGCATCCCACCTTCACACGAACACAGATCGCGGAAGTGCACTCCAGGCGATAACAGAGTCCGTCGCGTCTACTGTCCTCTTCCCAGTCATCACAATTCCACCACGAAAGGTGCCCGATTTCCGCCCGGAAAGCCAGCCCGGTTGGGGAAGCATCCGATGTCACGACCGTACCGGATCCCTCTTCCACCCAAATACCATTCTCCTCGTCGACCGACCACAGGGGAATTTCATCCCCGGGAGCGGTACCTGAAGTATATACAGGGATCTCTATGGTAGCCTTTTTTCCGGCAGCCAGCTGCAATGCCTCCCCGTCCTGCTCAAAATGATATTCAGCCACACCATAACTGAGCAGTACCCCATCTTCTCCATCGGCACGATACCCGGTAAATGAACCCGGAAAAGCGGCTGCATCGTAGGCCACATCCACCGGTGTGATGGATACCTGTACATCGCCTGTTACCACCGATCCGTCGTCCTTTACCAGTCCGTTGACCGGCAAAGTAAATGACGCCCCATCCCTACCTGATTTCGACCCTCCGAATTCCGCGTTACTCAGTGTGATGCCCGGTGCACGCGCTTTGAGGTTGGTGAAGAAAACGGCCTCTTCAGTGGATTCGGGGATGGTCAGTTCCGCCACCTGGGTCACATAACCTTCCTTTGTGATCCGGAAATGCAATGGTACAGCCAATGGAAGCTCCTCCATCAATGCCATGCCCCGCTGGTCTGTATACACCTCGCGGTCATCTTCCACCAGCGTGATCTTCACATCTTTCAGGTCCAGGCCATCCATATCTGCAACACTTGCGATCACAGTTCCCGTGAAGTATGTGGCAACATGTTGCGGGGTGATATTTACCGTCTTGCTGACCTGGTGGACAGCCCCATAGTTCCCCGAAACTGTGAGATGTACCTCATATGTTCCCGGGGTGGTGAAAATATGGGGAATCCTTCCTGATTGTCCTTTTTTGCCATCACCAAAATCCCAGCTATATATCAGCTCCTCTCCATAAGCACCTGAAGATGCAGCGGCATCGAACAGCACCGGCTGACCGGCCACCAATTCCCCGGACCAGCTGAAAGCTGCCGTTGGGGGATCGACTGGCTCCATCTGGTAACTTCTTACGATGACTTCACCGTCGATCCGGACTGTGTCGACCAACGTCCTGAACCCCTCTTTGACC
>CAZPTO010000093.1:0-9894 GCA_964589155.1 uncultured Bacteroidaceae bacterium
TACTGCAATTTTATCCGAGTAAAGATAACTTCACAACGTATTGCACCATCCGGCAGACAAAAGAGAATGAATGATTTAGAGTCAGGCTAAATAAGGTACCTATGCACTGCTAATCAGCTCCTCAAGCACATCAGGATCCTCCGGTATATTGGCAGACAGGTTGACCGGTCCGTTCTCAGTGATTAATACATCATTTTCAAGCCTGATACCAATACCCTCATTCTCGAGATAGATTCCAGGTTCACAGCTAAGTACCATTCCTGGCTTCAATGGCATCGAACGATCAAAGCAATCGTGCACATCTATACCAATTGAATGCGAGGTCCCATGCCAGTAATAGTTCTTCCAAAGTGGGTTGGTTTCGGGTTGCTTTTTCAATTCACTTAAACTATAAAGCCCCAGATGCAGGTGTTCCTCTTCCCACAACTTTCCAACTTCCTGGTGCAGTTGTGTGAGTGTTTTACCAGGCTGCATCATCTGAAAAGCCTGGTGTAGCACCCGTAAAGTAGCATCATACAATGCCCTTTGCCTTGGGCTGAATTTCCCGCCCACGGGAATGGTCCTGGAAATATCTGATGCATAATATTCCCATTCAGCACCAAAATCCAATAATACCAGTTCATTTTCCCTGCATATATCACTATTCTGAATATAATGAAGCACAAGGGCATTCCTGCCCGAAGCAACAATCGGATCAAACGCATGGTCCCTGGCCCCACTGGAATGAAACACATAGGTCAGCAATGCAGCCAGTTCATATTCCCTGATCCCGGGCCGGATATGTTGTAATACCTGGTTGAATCCTTCTGCGGTAATGCTGATCGCTTTTCTGATCATTCCGATCTCTTCCGGTTCCTTGATCATCCTGATCCGGCTCATCAGCGGGGACAACTGGTGTTCCTCAATCTGCATGATTACTGATCCAACGCTGTTTCTTATCTCCTGCTCATTCGAAGGAAATAGTTGGTCCTCGCCAGGTCCGGGTGTGCCATAATAAACGGCTTGACAACCCGAAAGCAGCTCATGCAAATCCCTTAACAGGTATTTTGTATGCCTGACATCGCTGATCCCGGACACGTGCTTGGCCTCCCCGGCAGTCATGCGCGGACCATCCCACGTAACTGTTTTTTTATCGCTTTCAGGAATGTATAGTATTTCCCTGAACTCCCCTGCTGAGCGATCGGCAGAAATGACCAGGGTGCACAGTTCCTGGCGTATCCCGGTGAGGTAATACATGTCCGAAGATTGCCGGTAGGGATAGGATTGATCAGCATTCCGTGGCATCGCCCTGTTCGAGGAAATGATTACTGCTGATGCAGGTAATAATAACTCCTTTAATTTAGAACGGCTCTTAATAAAAAAATCGGTGGGTAAACTTTCCATCTTTAACAGCCTCATTCGCTGATTTTAAGCTTTTTGTGCAATCGGCGTTTTTACAATATCATGCAATAGAGCATAAAATGAGCCTAAATAAATCAATATATTTGTTTTCACGGAGATAAATTCTCTTGATGCAAGTTAATTAACTTCTATTAATCTGTTGAATATGTCCAGTATTTTTACATCATCCATCGGCAAAAAATTCCTGATGTCGCTGGCAGGGATATTTCTGATCACATTCCTGCTGGTGCACCTGGGAATCAATTTATTGGTCATCCTGAATGATGATCCTATGGTGTTCAACCGGGCAGCACATTTCATGGGGACAAATAAGGTGATCAAAGTCTTCGAGATTGTCCTGTTTGGCGGGTTCCTCCTGCACATCATTTACGCGCTGATCCTCCAGATCCAGAACTGGCTCGCGCGTCCGAAACGCTATCATAAGTTCACCAGGTCGGACACCTCTGCTTTTTCCAGGTGGATGATCCATACTGCTTTGATCATCCTTGCCTTCCTGTTGATCCACATGGCGGATTTTTACTTTAAGGCTAAATTTGGCGACGTAGCTGAGACATCTGAAGAGGGTGTGCATGACCTTGCCTCCCTGGTCCTGGATAAATTTGAAATGCCCGGCTTCGTGATCTTCTACGTGGCCTCCTTTATTTTCCTCGGGTTTCACCTGATCCACGGATTTCAGAGTGCGTTTAAAACATTGGGGCTGAACAATAAAACCTATACTCCGGTCATCCAGGTATTAAGTATCCTGTACACTATTGCTGTGGTAGGAGGATTTACTGCCATACCCATCGTGATCTATTTCCAATAATTCTACTAACGCTTTTTCTCATGACGAAATTAGATTCAAAAATCCCGGACGGTCCACTGGACAAGAAATGGTCGAATTACAAGGCAACTCAAAATCTTGTGAATCCTGCCAATAAAAGAAAGCTAGATATTATTGTAGTTGGAACGGGTCTTGCAGGTGCATCTGCAGCTGCTTCGCTGGCTGAAATGGGATTCAAGGTGAAGGCCTTCTGTTACCAGGACAGTCCGCGCAGGGCACATAGCATTGCTGCGCAGGGAGGGATCAACGCTGCCAAGAACTACCCGAACGATGGTGACAGCGTCTACCGCCTGTTCTATGATACAATCAAGGGAGGCGACTACCGGTCGAGGGAAGCAAATGTGTATCGACTGGCTGAAGTAAGCAACAACATTATCGACCAGTGTGTGGCACAGGGTGTTCCTTTCGCAAGGGAATACGGCGGGACACTGGCCAACAGGTCTTTCGGCGGTGCACTTGTATCCAGGACCTTCTATGCCAAAGGCCAGACAGGTCAGCAACTCCTGCTGGGAGCCTACCAGGCCCAAAGCAGGCAAATCAGGGAGGGGAACATTGAAATGTACCCGCGCATGGAGATGATGAACCTGGTGATGATTGATGGAAAAGCACGTGGCATCATCGCGCGTGATGTGATCACCGGTGAACTGAAAAAATTCAGTGCACACGCTGTAGTCCTTGCCACGGGCGGATATGGAAACGTATTCTTTCTCTCCACCATGGCGATGGGCGCCAATGTAAGCGCAGCATGGCAGGCATATAAAAAAGGTGCCGCCTTTGGAAATCCATGCTTCGTGCAGATACACCCCACCTGTATCCCGGTGCATGGTGAGTACCAGTCGAAACTAACCCTTATGAGTGAAAGCCTGCGCAACGACGGACGCATCTGGGTACCCAGGCACAAGGAGGATGCAGAGCGAATACGAAAAGGGGAGATTACGCCCAGGGATCTGCCGGAGGAGGGACGTGATTACTACCTGGAACGCAGGTATCCTGCCTTCGGCAACCTCGTTCCCCGGGATGTGGCATCACGGGCAGCAAAAGAACGTTGCGATGCCGGTTTCGGAGTTGGAAACACCGGGCTGGCAGTATACCTGGACTTCCAGGATGCCATCGAAAGGTTCGGCAAAGATACCATTGAGGCCAAATACGGGAACCTGTTCCAGATGTATGAAAAGATCACGGACGATAACCCGTATGAAATGCCCATGATGATCTATCCTGCTATCCACTACGCCATGGGGGGCCTCTGGGTGGATTATGAGCTGCAAACCACCCTGCCCGGACTGTTTGCTACCGGGGAAGCAAATTTCTCTGATCATGGTGCCAACCGGCTTGGTGCGTCAGCCCTGATGCAGGGCCTTGCAGATGGCTATTTCGTACTGCCATATACCATTCAGAATTACCTGGCCAACGAGATCAATACACCCAGGTTTAGCACAGATGCACCGGAATTTGAAGCAGCGGAGCAAGAGACTACGGAATTGCTTCACAAACTGATGAACATCAAGGGGTCAAAGACAGTTGATTCGTTCCATAAGAAATTGGGGAAGATCATGTGGGAACATGTAGGTATGGCAAGGAACAAAGAGGGACTTAAAATAGCCCTTGAAGAGATCCGGGAACTTCGAAAAGAGTTCTATAATAACCTCCTGGTACCAGGTGAACCCAATGACCTGAATCCTGAATTGCAGAAAGCCACCAGGCTCGCGGATTTTCTTGAGCTGGGAGAGCTAATGGCCATGGATGCACTCAGCAGGGAGGAATCCTGCGGCGGACATTTCAGGGAAGAATATCAGACCGAAGAAGGGGAAGCCCTCAGGAACGACACACAATACAATTATGTAGCCGCCTGGATGTTCAAGGGGGAAGATAAAGCACCGGAAATGATCAAAGAGCCGCTCATTTTTGAAGAGATTGAAGTCAAACAAAGAAATTATAAATAGACCCGTTATGGATTTAAAACTGAAAATATGGCGACAAAAAAGTGCTTCTGAACGGGGAAGATTTGTCGACTACGAAATTAAGAACATCTCATCCGACAGTTCATTCCTGGAAATGCTTGATGTGCTGAACGAGGACCTGATCAGTTTCGGAGAGGATCCGGTGGTGTTTGATCATGATTGCCGCGAAGGCATCTGTGGTGCTTGCGGCATGTACATTAACGGTCGTCCGCATGGTCCTGACGAATTAATCTCGGCCTGCCAGCTGCATATGCGGAAATTTAAAGATGGCGACACCATTGTAATCGAACCCTGGCGAGCGAGGGCATTTCCGGTGATCAAAGACCTGATGGTGGACCGGTCAGCTTTCGATGAATTGATCATGGAAAGCGGATACATATCTGTCAATACTGGTAATGCTCCGGATGCCAATTCCATTCCGATTCAGAAAGGGAAAGCCGACCTGGCCATGGATGCTGCCACATGTATTGGCTGTGGTGCCTGCGTGGCGGCCTGTAAGAATGCTTCGGCCATGCTTTTTGTGTCTGCAAAGGTATCGCACCTTGCGCTGCTGCCACAAGGACGGGTGGAAGCCAAAAAACGCGCCGCGGCAATGGTGGCAAAAATGGATGCACTCGGATTCGGTAACTGCACCAATACCGGTGCATGCGAAGCCGAATGTCCGAAAGGCATCACACTTACCAACATCGCACGACTGAACAGGGAATACTATAAGGCAAGCATTTTTTGATCCCTGAGCCTGATACTCATTTGAACGATCCGCCAGGCGCTAACTGTTCATTGTTTCTTCAACTTCTTCTATTGTCTTGGGAATAGGAGTTCCCAATACTTTATATCCGTCAGCTGTAACCAGTACATCATCTTCGAGCCTGACCCCACCCAGGCCGATAAATTCCTCTGCCCTGCTGTAATTGATATAGTCCTTGTGCTTCCCCTCCTTCTTCCACAGGTCTATCAATGCAGGAATGAAATAACATCCGGGTTCAATGGTCATTACAAAACCCGCTTCCAACTTTTTGCCCATCCGGAGAAAAGCCAGACCAAACTGGTCACTTCTGCGCACACTTTCATCATATCCTACATAATCTTCTCCCAGTCCTTCCATATCATGTACATCCAGTCCCATCATATGACCCAGTCCATGTGGAAAGAAAAGAGCATGGGCACCGGCAGCTACAATATCTTCGGTTTTGCCCTTCAAAATACCCAACCCCTTCAACCCATCGGCAATCGTTTGGGCTGCACCAAGATGCAGGTCCAGGTTGCGCACTCCCGGCCTGGTATTCTCAATGGCTTCCATATTGGCCTTTAATACGATCTCGTAAATATCTTTTTGACGCTCCGAGAACTTGCCGCCTACCGGGAAAGTGCGTGTAATGTCACTTGCATATCCCATCGAAGTCTCTGCACCGGCATCGGTGACTACCATCCGGCCCGCAACCAATTCATTGCTGTGGTCATGATTATGCAGGGTTTGTCCATCCATGCTAAGTATAATCGGGAAGGATACAGGACCGCCATGTGACAGGGAAATTCCTTCGATCGCACCGGCCAATTCACGTTCAAAATTCCCCGTGAATCCCATCTTCATCGCTGTGGTATGCATGATATGTGCCACATCTACAGCCTTCTCGATCTCGGCAATTTCAAATTCATCTTTGATGGACCGCAAGGCAACCACCGCGTTGATAAATTCTTCTGATACATAACCACTTACCTCATCGACACTGCAGCCCAGTAGCTCTGAGAGAAAAATTACCTGGTCGCCGCGGTAGGGTGGCAGAAGATGGATCTTTCGTCCCTGCTCCTTTGCCCTTTTCAGGTCAGAACCCAGCTCCGCCGAGCCGCGGTTCTTTCTTGCGCCCACTGCTCCGGCCAATTCAGACATGGTCGGATGTTCACCCATCCATATGATATCATCAATCGTGAGGTCATCTCCATACAGGATATCTTCACCCGCATCAATATCACAGATGGCTGCCAAGCCTGGTTGGTTGATCCCGAAGAAATAGAGAAATGAACTGTCCTGCCTGAAATGGTAGGTATTGGCTTTATAGTTCATGGCGCTTTCATCGTTGCCCGGGAGCAATAAAATACCATTTCCGACCAGCTCACGCAGTCGTTCTCTTCTTTTCCAGTAAACTTCTTTTGGAAACATACTTTTTTTGTGTTTGAAATGATTTATTGTATTCTCAAAGGTAAACCCTTAGCAACAGTTTAATGTTTTTCTCAGGGATAATTTTTATTCCCGGGTCAAAAAAACGTTCAAAAAAACAAAGATTTCCAATTATTTCAGCAAAATGAAAAGAAATAGATAAGTTTTTAGTTATCAATCAATAAAAAACTGCGAATAGTCTTGTTTACATATATGAAAGTGTTATATTCGCAGAACGAAGCCATTTTATCAACATACTGTTAACATTTTTAATATGCCCTATCGCCGTCTCCCTAACACTGACAATGCCAGGATCAAAGCTCTGAAAAGAGCATTTGAGAAAGGCACCGACCTGCCCCCCTTCAAACTTGCATTCAGCCAGTCCATGTTTCAGCAGGTAAAATCGATCCTGCCGAATTTCGAAAACGCCATCTCCGAGCACAGGAATGCAATGAACCTTCATGCAGAAAAGAACAAGGACTTTCACCTGAAGATGAAAAAAGCCAAACTGTACATCTCCCATTTCATACAGGTGGTTGATATGGCCATTACGCGCGGGGAACAAAATCTTGAACTTCGATACCAATACGGGTTAAACGGGGAGGAAAGAAAGCTTCCCAACCTGAATACCGAAGATGAGATCATTGAAGTTGGAAAGAAGCTGATCGATGGTGAAAGAGAGAGGAAATTAAAAGGATTTGCTCCCATCACGAATCCAACCATTGCAGTGGTCCAGGTACATTTTGACAAATTTTTCGATGCATACAACAATCAGAAAGGCCTGAAAAGAAGGTCAACCCTGGCACAGGAAAAACTCACGGAAATGCGTGAGGATATTGATTCTATCATTCAGCAAATATGGAACGAGGTTGAAGATACTTTCAATGACCTCCCCGAAGACATCCGCCGGGAAAAGTCAGCTGAATACGGTGTGGTATATGTGTTCAGGAAAAACGAACTGAATGGGCTCAATTTGTTTCATGCCCGCCGGGTTGAGGGGATTGGCTGATTTTCAGCAAACGGATCCAGATGACCATTAGGACAGAAACCAGCAGAACGCTGACCAGCGCTGTGACCGGCATTAAATCCAGGGTTCCAATTTCCTCCAGCGACTCCCCTGTTTCCTGTTCCACATAAAAATAATAAAAGAGTACACCAAGGGTATTATTGACCAGGTGGGCGATTATTGGGTACCACAAAGACCGGCCATAATAAAAGGCATACCCCAGGATCATTCCCAGGAAAAACCGGGGTAAAAAAGAATAGAACTGGAAATGTGCCAGGCTGAAAATCACTGAAGCCAGAATAATTGCAGCATGTCCATTCCTGAACAAATCGGTCAGGTGCCGCTGTATCAACCCCCGGAATACAAGCTCCTCTCCTATTGACGGGATAACCGCGATCATGAAGAGGTTGACCAGCAGGGCCCAGATGTTATCGGCACTGACCAGGGTCATCATCAGCGTCTGCGTCTGCTCTTCCAATTGCCGCAAGTAACGCTCTGCCCCTTCAAACGGAAGCTCCAGCCGCAAATTAAGGTCCGTAAGCATGTTGACAAAAGGAAGTGCAGTGATCATGATCAGGGTCAACAACAGAATACCCCCCGCATGTATCGGTATCCCTGTTTTGAAATAACCCAGCCAGCTCCCTGTATAAAAGAAAGAGATCAGTAAGCTGCTGAACACGAACGTACCCAGGGCACCAATGATCTGCAGGAATTTTATCGCATGTATTACTTTCCCCTCCTCTTCACCCGAGATATCAAGGAGTTCGAACACAGAAATATCGTAAAACAGGGTAGTCAGCAACAAACCAATCAGTTGAAATAGCAGACCGACCAGTATCACTCCAAGTGAACTGAAGATCAGCATTGCAAAAGGCGAATGCCCTGAAAGCAAGGGTTTCCTGTCGTAATTCATCAATTTTGATATGCTTTAAATGCTTTTTGTAATTTTGTAGCCCATCGGCATTGTATGGGATACCGCGAAAGTACTAAAAAAGTAACGAACAGATAGAATTAGCAGACATTGAAAATAGGTAAAACAGATCTGGGTAAGTTTCCCCTTTTCCTGGCTCCCATGGAAGACATTACGGATCCGTCCTTCCGGTATATCTGTAAAAAATTCGGTGCAGACATGATGTACACCGAATTCATTTCTTCCGACGGGTTGATCAGGGATGGTGCGAAGAGTATTAAAAAGCTTGATATTTTTGACTATGAGCGTCCCATCGGCATCCAATTGTATGGCCATAATATTGCATCAATGGTAGAGGCCACACATATTGCCGTTGCCTCAAAACCGGAACTGATCGACATCAACTACGGCTGCCCGGTACGCAAGATCGCCAACCGGGGCGCAGGCGCAGGGATGCTCAATGATATTCCGCGGATGATGGAAATGACCCGGTCGATCGTTGACGCCTCAACCCTTCCTGTTACTGTTAAAACAAGACTTGGCTGGGATGAACACAGTAAGATCATTGTCCCGCTGGCTGAACAACTCCAGGATTGCGGCATCGCAGCGCTTACCATCCACGGGAGAACACGTGCACAGATGTACAAGGGGGATGCCGACTGGACGCTGATCGGGGAGGTAAAAAATAATCCCCGCATGCACATCCCGGTCATTGGAAACGGAGACGTAGATTCACCCCGGGTGGCCAGGGAAATGTTCAAACGGTATGGTGTAGACGGGATCATGATCGGCAGGGCAGCCATAGGAAGGCCCTGGCTGTTCAGGGATATCAGGCACTTTATGGAAACGGGGGAATTATTGCCGGACCCCACCATCGCTGAAAAAACAGATGTTGCCCGTGAGCAATTTAGAAAATCACTGGAATGGAAATCAGAACCGGTAGGCATTTTCGAAATGCGCAGGCACCTCTCGAATTATTTCAAAGGGATCCCGGATTTCAAGGAAACACGCATCCGGTTACTCACCAGCCTGGATGTGGAGGAGATCCACACCATTCTCGACGAAATCAGGGAAAAATGGGGTGATTTGAGAACAAATGTGAATACCCATTTCTGGGCTTAGTGAATGAATATCTTTCCCATGAAAAACCCGGTCTGAAAAAAGCTAAAATTCTACTGTACCGATCGCTTGGGATAATCAAGTGTATAATGCAATCCCCGGCTCTCCTTCCTGGCCTGCGCCATTTTGATCACCAGGTAGCCTGCATTGATCAGGTTGCGCAACTCACAGATATCCCTTGAGATCTTTGATACCTTGTAAAGATGTTCTGTTTCCTTATTGATGATCTCCAGCCGGGTTAAAGCGCGCTCCAGCCTTAAATCTGACCTGACAATACCGACATAATTGGTCATGATCTGCTGCAACTCCTTTTTATTCTGGGTGATCAGGATCATCTCTTCGTTGTGGATCGTACCTGAATCATCCCATTCGGGAATTCCGGCTTCAATCTCTGCATCTGCGCACTGAGCCACTGATTGCCTGGCTGCGCGGTCAGCAAATACGATTGCTTCGATCAGGGAGTTGGATGCCAGCCTGTTGGCTCCGTGCAAGCCTGTGGAGGAGGCTTCCCCTATCGCA
>CAZPTO010000094.1:0-9816 GCA_964589155.1 uncultured Bacteroidaceae bacterium
CCAGCATCCTGTAAAAGTCTGTCGGCGATTGCCGACAGGTGGTTACTGAAATTGCAGGCAAATACAGCGGCCACATGGATCTTACGACGCTGTTGTGAATCGATGCATTGCACCTGTTGTGAAATCCTTTCTGCCAGGTGTTTCAAACGGATGGTAGCGTTTTTATCCGAGCCCTCTACAAGAAAAGGAATATGATCATAGGTCATTTTAATTCCTTTGCTGAAGGTTTGCAGGGGATAAAGCACACCGGTTTCATTTCCGGTTTGCTCCAGCACATCAATTCCAGTGCTGCCAGAGGTATGGACCACCAGCGATCCCTTTCCTGCATAGGTTGCCTGCACCACCGGTAGTGCATCATCGCTGACACATAGCAGGTACATATCCGGTTGCTCCTCCACCTTCCCCGGATCATCCAGGGGAATGGCGGCAACAACTTCAGCCATAGCTTCGGCACGTTTCATGGAGCGTGAAATGACATAGGTGATTTCAATACCTGAATTGCTGAGGGCACGAACGAGATGCCACGCGATATTTCCCGTTCCGACAATGGCTGTCTTCTTTATCTCTTCTGAATCCTGCACGCCCAAAGGTAATTCTTCATCCAGAAAAAACAAAGCGACTGACGCTATTAGGAAGCGTCAGTCGCCAGATTGCTGATTTTAGCCCGGCAGGGCAAGGATATTTCTGAAGGAGCTCCTATGCCGGTTTCTCAAGGAGCTCCCATGCCCGGCGGCTCATTTGTGGGTCCCCGCGCAGGGGAGGTAAAAATCTCCTTTCTTCATGCCGGCGACCTCTTAATTAATTGACGGAGACCTTACAGACCGGGAAACTTCCTATACATATCGAAACACACCCAGGTCTTTCATATCGCTATTGGTAATATAGTCTGCCCGCTGTGCATTCTCGGATTTCCCACGCTTGATGAAAATCTCTGCAGAAGTTTCAAATTCATCCTTCTTGACGCTGTCGTGCAACAACAGGTACCCCATAACGATGTTTCCTGCCATTTCCACGAGTCTCCTGGCATGAAAGTCGAGAAATTCATTGTCTTCCTGCTCAATCACCCATGTCGAGACCTTCTCATATTCATTGGTCATCTGGATGAGATACTTTTTCAGGTATTCCAGTTCGGGTGTCACTTTCACCTCTTCAAATTCCCTGATCCTGTTCAGGAATCCCCCGGCAGTGACACCGCGAATAGCGGCAACAACCTGTAATTGAGAAGTCCCTTCGTAGATCGTGGTGATCCTGGCATCCCTGTATATTCGCTCAATGGGAAAATCCTTCATAAATCCAGCACCGCCGTGGATCTGCAGACTGTCATAAGCGATCTGGTTACAGTATTCACTGGAAACCAGTTTCAACAGCGGTGTAAATATATCTGAGAGCCGCTGGTAGCGCTTCGATTCCTGGCGCTCTTCTTTTTCAAGCTGTCGTGACTCCGCGGCAAACTGGTAATTTTTATAAATGTCGACATAGCGTGCTGTTTCATATAAGAGCGTACGGATTGCCTGGGTCCGCACCTTCATACTTGTCAGCATTTCATAGACAGCAGGAAACTGGATAATCGCTTTACCGAACTGAACGCGCTCATTGGCATATTTCAGTGCTTCCCTGTATGCTGCTTCAGCGATACCTACAGACTGTGCACCAATGCCGAGACGTGCGGAGTTCATCAGTGCCATTACATACTTGATCAGCCCAAGTTTCCTGTCACCTATCAGTTTGGCAGGAGCATTGGTAAAGACCATTTCGCAAGTGGGTGATCCTTTGATACCGAGTTTGTTTTCGATCCTCCTGATCTTAACAGCTGCATCTTTGCGGTCGTAAACGAACAGCGATAATCCGCGTCCGTCAGCAGTACCGTCTTCGGAGCGGGCAAGTACCAGTGCGATATCTGCATCTCCATTGGTAATAAATCGCTTCACCCCGTTGAGATAATAAATATCTTTTTCAGGATCGTAATCAGCATTGATCTGTCCTTTTAACTGAACGGCCTGGAGGTCACTACCTGCATCTGGTTCTGTCAGAACCATCGCCGCAGTGGCCCCCTGGTTGAACCTGGGTAGAAATTCCTGCTTGATCTCTTCGCTGGCAAACTCGTGAATGGTCTCTGCACAATCCTGGAGTCCCCAGATATTCGCAAAACCTGCATCGGCCCTGGATACGATCTCGGCAGCCATCACGTAAGGCACAATGGGAAAATTAAGGCCACCATATTTCCGGGGTAGCGACATCCCGATCAGCCCTGCTTTGGTCAGTACATCATGATTTTCCTGGGTCCCTTTTGCGTATTTCACCTCGTTGTCTTCCAGTTGCGGTCCTTCCTTATCGACTGATTCCGCATTGGGTTCGATCACTTCACCGCTGATCTCACCTACGATCTCAAGGATCTTGTCATAGCTGTCGATCGCATCTTCAAAATCAACAGGAGCAAAATCAAACGCTTTGGATTCTTCGTAATTGTTCTCTTTAAGGGCCACGATCTTCTCCATAAGCGGATGGTTCAGATGAAACCTGAGGTCCTTATTATCTGTATAAAAATTTTCCATGATCTTTGCGTTTAAGTTTTGTTCCTACTTGGAATTCTTTTTGTAATACTTGATAAGCTTGGGCACTACCTCGGAAAAATCACCCGTAATGACATAGTCAGCGATAGAGTTGATGGGTGCATTGGGATCGGTATTGATGGAGATGATCATAGAAGATTCCATCATCCCGGCCCTGTGCTGGATTTGCCCTGAGATACCGCATGCAATATACAGTTTCGGCCGGACTGTAACGCCGGTTTGCCCGATCTGGCGGTCATGATCAATGTAGCCGGCATCTACTGCTGCACGTGTACCTCCCACTTCGCCACCCAGCACATGAGCCAGTTCGTAGAGGTATTCGAAGTTCTCCCTGGATCCAACACCATATCCTCCTGCGATGATGATCTGCGCACCCTTGATATTCACCTTCTTATCCTCAACCTGCCGGTCGATGATCTCCACAACAAAATCATCCTTCCCCACCAGGTCTTCCACTTTCCAGTTTTTGATCTTTCCTTTCACCGGGCTGTCCAGTTCCTCGCGTTTCATCACCCCTTCCCGCACGGTTGCCAGCTGGGGACGTGTGTCCGGATTGATGATTGTGGCTACGATATTTCCACCGAAAGCCGGCCTGATCTGGTAGAGCAGGTTTTCATATTTTGTATCGGTTTTCTTTACGTAATGTTCGCCAATTTCCAGGCTTGTACAGTCGGCTGTCAGTCCTGATTTCAACTTGGATGCCACCCGTGGTGCCAGGTCACGTCCCACCGGGGAGGCTCCGAAGAGTCCGATCTGTGGTTGTTCCTTTTCAATGATCGTACTGACGATACTTGTATGCGGGAGGGTCTGGTAGAATTCGAGTCTTTTGTCCTCTGCTTTATGTACTACTTTTGCCCCGTGTGCATAGAGCTGCTTCTCGAGCCCTTTCAGATCATTTCCGACCAGTATTCCTTCGACCTGCACATCAAGCTGACTGGCCAGGCTTCGTGCCTTTGTAAGCAGTTCAAGACTGACTTCTGCAACGGAGTTTCCGTTGGTTTCGCAATAAACGATAATATTATTCACGATGTAGGTTTTTGTTTGAGATCAACCGATGGTATGGTTCTCGATCAGTTCAACAATCAATTCTTCAATTTCTTTGTCTTCGGCATTGATGACTTTGGCTTCCTTGGCTTTAAAGACCACATTCTCGATCTTTTTCACTTTGGTAGGTGAACCGGAAAGTCCCAATGCTTCATCATTCGCATCGATGTCATCCACACCCATTTCCTGGATCTTGAGGTAGGGCCGGTCCTGGAACATCCTGGTGTAGTCTTCGGTTGCGTCCTGCAATTCAGTGAGGGTCCTGGCATGCTTGTATTTCATCACATTCTTTGCGATGCGCGGCCGGCAATCCGGAGCTGAACTATGCACTGTCAGCAACACCGGGAAAGGTGTTTTTACGACCTCAAATCCATTATCGAGCCTGCGTCTGATCGTCATTGATTGAGCATCTATCTTTTCGATCTCCTCAACATATGTCACCTGGGGAATATGCAGTTTCTCTGCAACCTGCGGACCCACCTGCGCAGTATCTCCGTCGATCGCCTGCCGTCCGGCAACTACAATGTCATACTCCATTTTGCTTATTGCAGCAGCAATTGCATAGGAGGTAGCCAGCGTATCGGAGCCTGCAAACTTCCGGTCGGTCAGTAAAACGCCACCATCGGCGCCCCGGTAGAATCCTTCGCGGATGACCTCTGCTGCCCTTCCGGGTCCCATGGTCAGCAGTACAACTTCGGATCCCGGAACCATATCCTTGATCCACAGTGCTTGCTCCAGTGCGTTGAGATCTTCTGGATTAAAGATTGCTTCGAGCGCGGCACGGTTAACGGTTCCATCTGTCTTCATGGCATCCTTCCCAACATTTCGTGTATCGGGAACCTGTTTTGCCAGTACAATGATTTTAAGTGGTTTCACAAGTAAATATTTTAGTTATAGTACTAATTTACAATATATTATAAACTTCGTTTTTAGTAAAGGTGACTAGTTTCATCAGTTAATAATCTGTTTTGGTTGATGTTGTTTCTATCCGGGACGATTTCTCATGCGGACCCGCTGGTCTTCATGTGTACATTTTTATGTTGGGGAACATACTGGGCAAAATTAATAGTTTTTGCCTATTGAGCAAGATGCTGAATCTGTTTTGTTCGAAAAAAAACCCCTTCAAATGAAGGGGTTCAGTAACTAATCTACAAGATCGGTCGAAATTAAGCCTGTGCTGCCGGCCCGCCAAAATTCATTGGCATGGACGGGGTACCCGGCTCAGGTTCTTTGATCTTTCCATGTACAGATTCAAACTTTGACAGGTTGTCCTTCAGGGCATGCAGCAATCGCTTGGCATGCTCGGGCGTCAGAACGATCCTGGATTTCACTTCTGCTTTAGGAAGTCCGGGCATCACTCTTACGAAATCAAGCACAAATTCTGAAGATGAATGGGTGATGACAGCCAGGTTTGCATATGTTCCCTGGGCGACATCCTCCTTCAGCTCAATGTTGATCTGTTTCTTTTTATCTTTTTCTTCCATTATTCGGTGATTTATTCGTCCATTTGCTCTGAAGGCTCCTCTACTTCCCCGGCTTCACCTGCAGCAGTGAGTCGTTCGTATTCTTCCTTGGACCCTACCACCAGGTTGTTATACTTACGTATACCGGTACCGGCGGGAATCAGGTGACCTACGATCACATTTTCCTTCAGCCCTTCGAGTTGATCAACGCGTCCGAAGATCGCGGCTTCGTTCAACACTTTTGTTGTTTCCTGGAACGATGCAGCTGAGATGAAACTGTTGGTTTGCAGTGCTGCCTTGGTAATACCCTGCAGCTCCTGTGCCGAGGTAGCAGGGACTGCATCCCGTGCCTCGATCACCTTCATGTCCTTACGCTTCAGTATGGAATTTTCATCCCTCAACTTCCTTGCAGTAATGATCTGTCCCTGGCGAAAAGAAGTTGAATCACCCACATCGACGATCACTTTTTTGCCATAGATCCAGTCGTTTTCATTCATGAAATCAAGTTTGTCAACGACTTGTTTTTCCAGGAATTTGGTATCACCCGGGTCAATGATCTCTACCTTACGCATCATCTGGCGAACAATGATCTCAAAGTGCTTGTCATTGATCTTCACGCCCTGCATGCGGTAGACCTCCTGGACCTCGTTCACAATATACTCCTGTACTTTCGTTGGTCCTTTGATCGCGAGGATGTCAGAGGGTGTAGTGGCGCCATCTGACAATGGAATACCTGCCCTTACATAGTCATTCTCCTGCACAAGGATCTGTTTTGACAAGGGTACCAGGTACTTTTTCACTTCACCAGCCTTGGAGGTGATGATGATCTCGCGATTTCCCCGCTTGATCTTACCAAATGCCACTTCACCATCAATTTCAGAAACCACTGCCGGGTTCGATGGATTCCTTGCCTCGAACAATTCGGTAACCCTCGGCAAACCACCGGTGATGTCACCGGATTTACCAACAGCCCGCGGGATCTTCACAAGTACCTGTCCGGCTTTCACCTTATCTCCCTCGCTCACAGCAATGTGTGATCCTACGGGAAGGTTGTATGTCTTTTCTGTACCCTTGCTGTCGCTGATCTTTACAATCGGATTCTTGGTCCTGTCGCGCGATTCAACGATTACCTTTTCCTTGAAGCCTGTCTGTTCGTCAGACTCTTCGCGGTAAGTCACGCCTTCAATCACGTTTTCAAATTTCACCTTACCGTCCACTTCACTTATGATCAGGGCGTTATATGGATCCCATTGACAGATCAGAGCACCCTTTTTGACTTCCGTACCTTCTTTGGCGTAAAGTGTTGAACCATAAGGGATATTATGTGTCGTCAAGGAAATGCCCGTATTTTTGTCTACGATCCTCAACTCAGCGAGCCGACCGATCACGACATCCACTTTGTCTCCGGTATCGGGGTCTTCCCGCTGCACGGTTCTCAGTTCATCGATCTCAATCTTTCCATCGTATTTCGCGATCACGCTGGATTCTGCAGTAATGTTGGAAGCAGTACCACCCACGTGGAAGGTACGCAGTGTCAGCTGGGTACCTGGCTCACCGATGGATTGCGCCGCAATCACACCAACAGATTCACCAATCTGAACCATTTTTCCAGTTGAAAGGTTTCGTCCGTAACATTTGCTACACACACCTCTTGCGGATTCGCAGGTAAGTACGGACCGGATCTCGATCTGGTCGATGGGTGATTCTTCGATAACTGCAGCGATATCTTCCGTGATTTCTTGCCCCGATTCAATGACCAGGTCCCCTGTCAGCGGATGATATACATCATGCACAGTTGTACGCCCGAGTACTCTTTCATAGAGCGTCTCAACCACCTCTTCATTCTTCTTGATCGCAGTTGCAATCAACCCCCGGAGTGTTCCGCAGTCAAACTCATTGATGATCACATCCTGTGAGACATCCACGAGACGGCGCGTGAGGTAGCCAGCATCTGCAGTTTTCAGTGCTGTATCAGCAAGCCCTTTCCGGGCACCGTGTGTTGAGATAAAATACTCCAGCACGGACAGTCCCTCCTTAAAGTTGGAGAGGATTGGGTTCTCAATAATTTCAGACCCGGTAGAACCGGATTTCTGCGGCTTGGCCATCAATCCGCGCATACCGGAGAGCTGACGGATCTGTTCTTTAGAACCCCGTGCACCTGAATCGAGCATCATATATACCGGGTTGAATCCCTGGTTGTCTGTACTCAACTGTTTCATCAGGGTCTGTGTCAGCTTCGCATTGGTATGGGTCCACACATCAATAATCTGGTTATACCTTTCATTATTGGTGATCACACCCAGGTTATACGAATCCAGTACCTCGTCTACCTGCTCGTACCCTTCCGTCACATATATTTCCTTTTCATCCGGTACGATCACATCGTCGAGGTTAAATGAGAGTCCTCCACGGAATGCCATACCAAAGCCCAGGCTCTTGATATCATCCAGGAATTGCGCTGTTGCAGCAGTCCCTGATGCTTTTAGCACGCGTCCAATGATATCGCGCAACGATTTCTTCGTAAGCAGATCATTGATATAGCCAATCTGGGGCGGTACAAACTCATTAAAAATGACGCGTCCGACTGTCGTCTCGATCAGTTCAGTTTCCCCGTTCTCAGTACCCATTTTCGGGATCCTTACCTTAATAATCGCATGCAGGTCAACTTTACGTTCGTTGTATGCAATTGTAACCTCCTCGGGGGAATAGAACGTGAGTCCTTCGCCTTTCACTTTGTGTTTTCCGGCCGATTTCCTGGCTTTGGTGATATAATAAAGTCCCAGCACCATGTCCTGTGATGGCACAGTAATAGGTGCTCCATTTGCCGGATTCAGGATATTGTGTGATGCAAGCATCAGGATCTGTGCTTCCAGCACTGCGGCATTTCCGAGTGGAAGGTGCACTGCCATCTGGTCACCATCAAAGTCTGCATTGAATGCAGTACATACAAGCGGGTGCAGCTGGATGGCCTTTCCTTCGATCAGTTTTGGCTGGAATGCCTGGATACCTAATCTGTGCAGGGTCGGGGCACGGTTGAGCAGCACCGGGTGACCTTTCAGCACGTTTTCCAGGATATCCCAAACGACCGGATCCTTGCGGTCCACGATTTTCTTGGCTGATTTGACCGTCTTGACAATTCCGCGCTCGATCAGTTTCCTGATGACAAATGGCTTATACAGTTCTGCAGCCATATCTTTTGGCAGACCACATTCATGCAGTTGAAGTTCGGGACCTACCACGATCACGGAACGTGCAGAATAGTCAACACGTTTACCCAGGAGATTTTGACGGAATCTTCCCTGCTTTCCTTTCAGACTGTCTGAGAGTGATTTCAGCGGGCGGTTGGCATCCGTTTTCACTGCATTGGATTTCCTGGAGTTATCAAACAGGCTGTCCACTGCTTCCTGGAGCATACGTTTCTCATTCCGGAGGATTACCTCAGGCGCCTTGATCTCGATGAGTCGTTTCAGCCTGTTGTTCCTGATGATCACCCTCCTGTAGAGGTCATTCAGGTCTGACGTGGCAAAACGACCACCATCCAATGGTACGAGTGGTCTCAGTTCGGGCGGGATCACCGGGACGACTTTAACGATCATCCATTCCGGTTTATTCACATTTACGGAGGCCCTGAAAGCTTCCACCACCTGCAAGCGCTTCAATGCCTCGTTCTTTCTCTGCTGGGAAGTTTCTGTATTTGCTTTGTGACGCAATGAATATGACAGTTCATCCAATTTCAGTCTTCCCAACAGCAGGTGCAGGGCTTCAGCGCCCATTCCTGCGATGAATTTATCCGGATTATCATCTTCCAGCATCTGGTTCTCCTTCGGAAGCGTATTCAGACTATCGAGATATTCATCTTCCGTCAGAAAATCCAGGTAATTGATCCCGTCCGCCTCTTTCACGCCCGGATTGATCACCACATACCTTTCGTAATAGATGATCGAATCGAGTTTTTTGGTAGGTAATCCCAGGAGGTAGCCGATCTTGTTCGGCAGTGAACGGAAATACCAGATATGTGCAACAGGCACAACAAGAGAGATGTGACCCATTCGTTCACGGCGCACCTTTTTCTCGGTCACCTCAACACCACAGCGGTCACATACGATACCTTTATATCTGATTCTTTTATATTTACCACAATGGCATTCGTAGTCTTTTACCGGGCCAAAGATCCGTTCACAGAAAAGTCCATCACGTTCAGGCTTATAGGTCCTGTAGTTGATGGTTTCCGGTTTCAGGACCTCACCGCTGGATCGTTCGAGGATCTCCTCGGGTGATGCCAGGCCAATGGTGATCTTGGTAAAAGAACTGCTTCTTGCCTTTGTATCTTTCCTGAATGACATATGCTATTTATTAAATTGTTACAAATAAAACGGTTGCTCAGTTCCAATGAACTGTTTGCAGGGTATTGCTATACCAGGTTTACGCTCAATCCGAGTCCACGCAATTCATGGAGCAGCACATTGAGGGATTCCGGTATGCCGGGCATTGGCATGGGCTCACCTTTAACGATCGCCTCATAGGCCTTGGCTCTTCCGATCACATCATCTGATTTCACGGTAAGGATCTCCTGCAGGATATTGGCAGCACCGAATGCTTCCAGCGCCCATACCTCCATCTCACCAAAACGCTGGCCACCAAACTGTGCCTTACCGCCGAGCGGCTGCTGGGTGATGAGGGAATAGGGCCCGATGGAGCGCGCGTGCATTTTATCCTCAACCATATGTCCCAGTTTCAGC
>CAZPTO010000095.1:0-9667 GCA_964589155.1 uncultured Bacteroidaceae bacterium
ACTGACCCATGCACCGGATGCGCCTGAATGGGAGCTGATGAAATACGGTTCGCAGGCTGAGATCTCGGAAGGTGATTCTTCCGGCATGATGTTATGTGCCGCCCAGTTGAGAGCCTGGCTCACGGTCATATCCAGGAAATCCTCCCATGCTTCAGATTCCAGGTGTTTTAGTTTACGTCTTGCCTCTTTTTCATCAGGTATTTCAGCCACCAGTTTCTGAATGGCTTCTTCGGTGCGCATGTAGATGGGGCCGTTCCCTTCCTCCAATTCCATCAGCATCAGGTAGTTCCTGAGGTTGGCCGGTGTAGGTTTCGCTGTCCCGTAGGGGCCCCATTTTTCCAGTTCCGCCGCCCGCGTCTCCATATAATCTTCCCCTTTGGCGTTGGTGGCCTTTGATTTGAACAGCAGGAACCAGGCACCGACGGGACCGTATGAATCCTTGAACCTTACCGGCACAAAGCGTACCTCCTGACAGGTCATCTCTGCCCCGGCCTTCAAGGTGAAATATGCGCTTGCACCTGAGTTGAAAGGCGGGTACCAGGAGCGTCCCAGTCCTTCGCCCACAGAGCGTGGACGGAAGACATGCACGGCACCTCCCATGGTATCGAGTACTGCTTTTGCTTTGAATACGTAAAATTTCATCTCACGGACACTGAACCCGACAGCACCTACACAGCGTCCATTTTCCATAATGGGTTCAGTAATAAAAACACGTTCATAATACTCCCCGTTCTCACCCAACTCCTTCAAGGCGGTCTTCGCTGCCTCGGACACGATATTTTTGTAGGCTTCACCATGGATCATGATCTGCCAGCGGCCTTCGTTCACATAGTTTCCATCATCATCCTTCCAGATAGGCAACCCCCATTTCTCGAAGAGGTGTACTGATGAATCCACATGCCTGGCGATATTCGCCACCAGGTCCTCACGGGCGATACCCATCAGGTCATTCTTCACATAATTTACATAATCTTCAATGGTGTTCTTCCCGTTTTTCAATCCCAGGTAAAGGTTGATGGCTGAAAGTCCCATGGCCACTGCGCCACTGCGCTCCAAAGCCGCTTTGTCCACCAGTGTGACCTTCAGGTTGTGCTTCTTTGCCCAGTGTGAAGCTTCAAAAGCTGCACCACAGGCTGCCATTCCGCCCCCAAGGATCAACAGGTCGGTTTCAACATACACGGTTTCAAAATTTGCTGCATTCATAAGTCAGATTGTTCGTTGCGGATTGCGGTGTCATTCAGATGAACACTCCGGCAGATCATTTCTTAGCTCAAAGTGTTATTTTTTGTATAGTTCAGTCCCGAGGCTTTCCGGCTCTGTACGCAGTTCAGGCCCATTCAGGTCGCCCTCCCCATTACTGAATCCACCTTCAGGTGACAGGGTTCCCTCCGGAATGGTCCGGATGGGGAACTTGAAACGTTTGACCTGTTTGTTGCGGAAGCGCACTGACCACATGATGGTATCTGTACTGCGCAGGGGTTGCACTGCGGCTCCCAGCGGCATGAAGTCGGCATAACCGCGCACTTCAATGGCCTGGTTGGGGCATATCTTCACACAGCTGTAGCATTCCCAGCACATATCGACTGCACGGTTGTATGCTTTATTCGAAGCTTTGTCGAGGACCATCAGGTCATTCGGGCAGATATACTGGCACGCCGTTTTGTCCAGTGCCTTGCAACCATCGCACTTTTCATTGATAACGAAACTAGGCATAGGTTTGGTTGAGTTGGTAATGGAACAAACATAGCAAATAATCGGAGTGGAACACCAGGTTTTGATCCGGCGGGCAGAAATTTAGAATTGATTTAAGTTTCGGGATTGTTATCTGGCTCCTGGTAGCCAGTGATATACTTGTATTTCTCCTGTCGTTTCTGCCACCTGTCCCTGGCATATTGCTGCATGTCAGTAACGGTATCTGTTTCATCCAGGATCTCAAATCCAAGCAGGGTCTCGATAATATCCTCCATGGTTACCACACCCTCCAATCCGCCAAAATCATCAACTACTATAGCAATATGTTCTTTCCTCTCCAGCAGTTCTTCCCAGACGGAGAAAATGGGCCGTGACTGGTAGATGATCAGTATATCGCGTTTGATATCTTTCAGCTTCAGTGCAGCGTTCTTTTCCGAGAGTTTTTCAAATACCGACTGGCGAAAGACATACCCGGTAATATTGTCCATTTTTTCATGATACACAGGGATCCGCGAAAAACGCAGGAGCGACGCCACCTTTGGAAAGTCAGCCAGTGCCATCTCCTCATCAGCAGCAGCCACCACAACGCGTGGTGTCATGATCTCATCCACCTTCAGGGTACGCAGTTTCAGAATATTCTGGATGATCTTGTTCTCCTTCTCCCCGAACACGCCCTCTTCCCGGCCAATCTTTGCCAGTGCCGACAACTCTTCCCGGCTGGTGGTTTTGTCTTTCCTGTTGCTCGAAAAGACCCTGGTGAACAACGCTGAGATCAGCACAAGCGGGTAAGTAACGACGATGGTCACCTGTACCGCCTGGCCCACGAACAGGGTCAGCTGTCTCCAGTATCTTGCGCCAATGGTTTTCGGAATGATCTCTGAAAAAACAAGGATCAACAGCGTTAGTATTCCGGATATCAATCCGAAATATATTTCGCCAAAGACCACGGTTGCCTGGGCACCGACGCCAGCAGCTCCCACTGTGTGTGCGATCGTATTCAGCGATAAAATTGCTGAAAGAGGACGGTCGATCTTGTTCTTCAGCTTCATCAACCGGCCAGCGGTCTTGCTTCCTTTTTCATGCTTTACGACCAGGTATGCCTGGGGCGTGGTCAACAATACCGCCTCCATGACAGAACAAAGAAATGAGACGAATAATGCAAGGAAAAGATAAAAGATCAAAAGACCCATACAACAGTTTTTTCAATAAAGATATAATCTTAAGATGAAACCCTTATCATCGAACATTAATAATTAAGTGCTGCAAAGACAAAAGAAGATGCGAAATCCTACCACCACCCCCGTAATCCGATGTACCGGATCTTCAAATCGTTCTTTAACCTGTGCCTCAACTTCCTGAATTTGCTTTTCCATCCTGTCTTTTGTTTTTCGATTTCTGCGGTTCTGTTGTAATGTGGAAAAGGAATTTCAGGGACCTCTTTGTCCAGGAAGGCGCACAATTTTTGCCAGCCATCTCCCCGCGTAAAATCCAGTATCAACAGGTCATCGGGACGATCAATAAAATAATTCATCACCCCCTTATTATGTTTTTCGTAGACAGCGATGGTATGGTCCCTGTCCTCCTTTGGCAATCCCTTTCCCCTGCCATAGATCCATTCATGATGTGCAGCACGCAAATCTCCAATATGCTTTGAAACGCTCGTATACCATGAATCTGCATCACGGGTTGTAAGGATAAATTTTGAACCGGGATACAATTCATCCAGTTCCCTGTAGATGATGTACCAGGGTGTATCCTCCATGGCATCGTACCCCTTAAGAATCTGCCGGATCTTTGAAAAATCGCCTTTTAATATTGGGATCAGCGCACGCGGTGTGGTATCCTTCACATTGTATCCAAGTATTTTCAAGGCCTCTCGCAAGGTAGAGGTCCCAGTCTTCTGAAATCCGACACCGATGATCTTTCCTTCCATGCAACAAAAATGAGACCCCAAAGATAGTTAATCGGCCAAATAATCACGGACCCGGACAACCCAAAAAAAGGCACCCGTTTTCAGGTGCCCTGGTACAAACAATGTTGTTATCCTGTTTGTTGTTATCCTGTTTACTGATGCAGGTGAACATCCATCTGCGGGAATGGAATATTGAGGCCCTCTTTATTGAATGCATTATACACCCGCTCATTCATAGCGAAATAGATGGGCCAGTAGTCTGCGGCCCTGACCCACGCACGCACTGCAAAATTCACTGAATTATCCCCCAGTTCAGATACTGCAATAAACACCTCGGGATCCTTAAGCACACGATCATCTGCATCCATCAGGTCCTTCAATACCTTCCTGGCTGTCTCCACATTATCACCATATCCGATTCCGAATGTCCAGTCCACCCTTCTCCTCTCCTCAGCTGAATAATTGATCATAGAGGAATTGGCCAGTCCGCCATTGGGAATAATAATGATCTTTGCATCCGGTGTTCTGAGAATGGTATTGAAGATCTGAATTTCCCTTACAGATCCGGAATGACCCTGGGCTTCAATGTAATCCCCTACCTTGAAAGGCTTGAAAAGCAAGATCATCACACCGCCGGCAAAGTTTTGCAACGTACCTGACAATGCCATGCCAATGGCGAGTCCGGCAGCACCCAGGATCGCAATGAAAGAGGTCATCTCGATTCCGACCATACCAAGCACGCTGATGAAAAGCAGGGCGCGCAGCAGAACCCGGGTAAGTGAGGTCAGAAAAGGTTTCAGAGAGTCATCGATATTACCGCGATCAAGCATCTTGCGCATCCCGCGCATCAACATTTTGATCACCCAGCCCCCGATGACGAGGACAATAATTGCACCCAGGAATTTGGGACCATACTCCACCACTATTTCAGTAAGCTTCGCAAGGATTTGTTCACTATTCATAATATAAAAATTAGGTTAGACGACAACAGCTGATAACATTCATTTAAAAAAAAAGTTCACATTGCAGCGATTTTCTGATCATATATTATAACAGGATCAAACCGGAACCTGCGCAGGTAGTTCTGCAATACCAGGTCAAAGTTACAAAAAGACTGGCATGTATCGCTCAAGCGTAACCGTGTTATGTTCCCGACCATGGGAACCTGGGGTCAGTCATCCGAAAAATGCTTCAGCATCTCGCGGTATGATGAGAAGACCTTGGCACGGGAGAGGAAACCGACATACTTGCCATCGTCCACAACCGCGATATTGTACCTGCCGCTTTTGGCAAATTTAGAGGCAACTTCTTCCATCTGTTCGTCGATGTTGACGGTATATTCAGGCATGAACATCAAATCACGCACATAAGTTGAATCATACACCTCCTGGTTGAACATAATATGGCGTATGTCATCGAGTTTAACAATCCCCACGAAATCATTCTCTTTTGAAACCACAGGAAAAATATTCCTGCTGGATTTGGTAATTACCTTCACCAGGTCGCGCAGGGTATCTTCCGGTTTCACTGTTTTAAAATTCTTTTCGATCAGCTCACTGACATTCATCAGCAAAAGGATGTTCCTGTCCTTATGGTGGGTCATCAGCTCACCACGTTTTGCAAGCTGAATGGTATATACAGAATTCGATACAAAATACCGTGTGGTTGCAAAGGAAATGGTTGACACCAGGATCAGTGGCATAAACAGTTCATAACCGCTGCTGATCTCCGCGATAAGAAATATAGACGTTAGCGGTGCATGGATCACTCCAGCGATCATCCCGGCCATTCCCACAAGCGCCATATTGCTGATAGAAACATCCACCCCCAGCTGATTCAGGACCAGTCCCACCAACAGTCCCAGGTTCGCTCCCATGAACAGCGTCGGCGCAAAGATCCCTCCAATGCCTCCGGCTGCAAATGTAAGTGTGGTGGCAACTACCTTGAAGCCGATAATCAAAATGAAAGCCAGTACAATCAGGATGAAACTGCCTTGCCAGCTTTCATATAACGTACCTGTAAAAATTTGTGAATAATCCCCTTTCAGGCTCTGGTTAACTATATCGTATCCCTCGCCGTAAAGCGGGGGAAGCAATAAGATGATCGCTCCCAGCAATCCACCGGCAATCAGCAGTCGTTTCCAGACCCCGTCGATTTTTTCGAAAAAACCGGAAATGGCATTATATACCCGTGTAAAATACACTGAAACAAAGCCTGTGATGACCCCCAGGATGAGGTAAAAATGGATCTGGTTCATCTGGAACGCCTCCATGACCTGGAAAGAATATAACACGTTCTGCCCGAGAAACATGTAAGAAGTAAGTGCGGCCGTTGCGGAAGCGATCAGCAGGGGGATCATGGCCCACATGGTCAGGTCCAGCATAATCACCTCCAGCGCAAAGACAACGCCTGCGATAGGAGCCTTGAAGATAGCAGACATCGCACCGGCCGAAGCACAGGAGAGCAACAATGTGATCTCTTTATAATTCAGGTTGAATACACGTCCCAGATTCGAGCCAATGGCTCCACCTGTTGCAACGGTAGGCCCCTCCAGTCCGACAGATCCTCCAAAGCCAACAGTGAGTGCACTCGAGATCACGCTGGAATAAAGGTTGTGTGCCCGCATGATCGCATTGTTCCGCGAAATCGCGAACAAGACCCCGGGAATTCCATGTCGTACAGGTCTCCGGTTGACATATTTGATAAAGGCTACTGCCAGGGCAATCCCGATAATGGGCAGAATGAAGATGAGATAGGTCCTGTAGTCACCACCGATGCCCTTGGCCAGTGCTCCCTGGATGAAATGCACCAGGTTTTTGATAATCACCGCAGCAAGACCAGCGAGGAGACCCACAATACCGGAAAGCAGGTACAAAAAACGCTGACCCGACAAATAGTTCAACCGCAAATAACGGATCCTGTCGTGTAATTTGATCTTATTCATCGGTGCATAAAAGTAATATATAACCAATAGGAAACCATCCGATCAATACGAATTTAAAGAAATTTAAATCAATTCCGTTTTGCATTTTTGAACATCGGCGAATAAAATATTAACTTCACAAGTCATAATTATGGCCAGGTTCTGAACCTTTGGCACGATTTTTTCGTATAATTCCGGTAAGTCTCAGATTAGCCAGTCATCCATGACCAACAAGAGGCACATGATATATATCGCATTGACTGCCCTGCTGATACATTCAGCAGCGGTGATGGTCATTGCACAACCCGACCTGCCGGAAAAGCCTGAAATCCTCAGGGTGACTGTTGATTCAACGGATGGCAGGACCTACATAGAATGGGAAGCAAGTGCATCGCCCGGAATCATTGGCTACAAAGTATATACGCTGGATATCACCACTAACCCTGTAACCGGATTCGTACTTGATTCCTTATCCGGAGATATGTTATCATTCAATTATTTAAACACGGACCCCGGAGCTCCCTATTATACTGTCACAGCAGTCAGTGAAGAGGGCGAAAGTCTCCTGAGCGGCGATTACCACAAACCTGTCAGCCTGGAGATCAGTTATGATTCCTGCAGCAATAAAATGGAACTTGAATGGGAAGAATATGTGGGCTGGGAAACGAACCTGAATGGCTACAGGATCTATGCTAAAAGCTATCTGCCAGACACATGCGATGGTGATGATGAAGCGGTTCCTGCTGATGACAATGGCTTTGTCGAAATTGCAGTGAACAGGGCCGATGAGCTTAGTTTCACCCACGAACCGGCAGATGAGAACCGGTATTATGAATATGTAGTGGAAGCATTTGACAACCAGGACACCAGGTCCACTTCCAACAGAGAGCAATACTTCACCTACATGCCCGCACCTCCGGCATTTGTCAGCCTGGATTATGTGACAGTACTGGATGAAAGGACCATCGAAATATCCATATCAGCAGACATCACCGGGGAGATCAATGACTTCCTGGTATCACGCTCCTCCTCACCCCAGGGAACTTATACACCCGTTCAAACATTACTGGACCTCGATGAAGCCAACATACATATTACGGATGATGTGGTCACCCAGGGACAGAAGTTTTACTATAAAGCAGAAGCCCTCAACAGCTGCTTCCAACCTGTAAAGTCATCCAATATTGGCAATAATATCCTGGTCCATGGCAGTGCAGATGCATCTGTGGTCCGGCTCGACTGGAATCCCTACGAGCATTTTCCAAGCGGCATTGAATCCTATGCCGTTTACAGAAAAAACGGCTATAACGAGCAAGAGCTGATTGCAACGGTAGCGCCTGATATATATAGCTATACGGAGAACATCAGGAATTTCGGTGACAGGAATATTGAAGGAGCAGTGGAATATGTGATCGAAGCATGGGAAAGTGGCACCAATCCACTCGGCATAGCCGGCGTAAGCCGCTCCAATGCAGTGGTGGTGAACATAGAAACCCGCATGTATCTTCCCAATGCGTTCACCCCGAACAATGACGGCCGAAATGACTATTTTGCCCCTGTGATCGATTTCATACCCGAGGAATACAAAATGTTCATTTATGACAGGACGGGTAAGGTCCTCTACCGTACCGAGGATCCGCTGTCCGGGTGGGATGGATCGATCAACGGTTCCGGCAAGGCACGCGAAGGGGTATATGTCTATCATATCGAATATCTTTCCTACAACGGGACTCGGCAGATCGCAACGGGAAATCTTACGCTGATCTATCCCTAGCCATTTCTTATTCATTGTTACCAGTTATTGTGTAGAATTAACTAATTTTACACCTGGTAAGACCAGGTAAAACCAGGAAGTTTGTATGGATGAAAAGATTTTAACAGAAGAGGAGCAGATACAGGAGGAGTTACAGGCGATCCTGAAAAACTGTGCGCACTGCAAGAGCAAGCAGGATGAGCAGCTGATCAATAAGGCATTCAGAATGGCCAACGAGGCGCACAAGGGAATGCGCCGCAAGTCAGGAGAGCCATTCATTATGCACCCGCTGGCAGTGGCCCGAGTTGTAAGCGAGGAGATCGGCATGGGCGTAACGTCCACCATCAGTGCGATTCTGCACGATGTGGTTGAAGATACAGAATTAACCATTGAAAATATTGAAAATGCTTTCGGGAAGAAAGTTGCCACCATTGTCGACGGGCTAACCAAGATCTCTGGTGTTTTCGATAAAGAATCGAATTCTCTTCAGGCCGAAAATTTCAGGAAGATGCTGCTGACCCTATCAGATGATGTGAGGGTGATCATTATCAAGCTTGCAGACCGGTTACACAATATGCGTACCCTGGATTCTCTGCCCAGGAAAAAGCAGGTGAAGATCGCCGGTGAAACGATTTACTTGTATGCGCCACTCGCACACAGGCTGGGGCTATATAATATCAAAACTGAAATGGAAGACCTGAGCCTCATGTACAGGTACCCTGAGGTGTATGCCGAGATCAGTGAAAAGATATCCCTTTCAGAAAAAAAGCGCACACAACTCATCAATCATTTTTCGATACCGATCATCAGCCGGCTGGATGAGAGTGGATTTTCTTTTAATATTTCAGGGCGGTCAAAGTCGATCTATTCCATCTATCAGAAAATGCAGCAGAAGAATGTTTCTTTTGAAGAAATTTATGATCTGTTCGCCATCCGCATCGTTTTTGACCCGAAGCCCGACATCCCTGAAAAAGCACAATGCTGGGATATCTATTCCAACATTACCGACATTTATCCACCGAAACCGGACCGGATCCGTGACTGGGTCTCCACACCAAAGGCCAATGGATATGAAGCATTGCATACTACTGTGATGGGTCCCAACGGCAAGTGGATGGAAGTCCAGATCCGTTCCCGCCGAATGGATGAGATCGCGGAAAGAGGCTTTGCCGCCCACTGGAAATACAAGGCCCCCGGCGCGCAGGAGACAGAGCTTGACAAATGGATCAAGAATATACGGGAAATGCTTGAGACCCCAAACTCAGATGCGATGGAGTTCCTGGATGAATTCAAACTGAACCTCTTCGCATCGGAAATCATGGTCTTTACCCCGAAGGGCAATATTATTACCCTGCCTGCAGATGCCACTGCACTGGATTTTGCATAC
>CAZPTO010000096.1:0-9666 GCA_964589155.1 uncultured Bacteroidaceae bacterium
GCGTAAACTCTAAAAGATACTTCTCCTGATAATTATAATTGATCCGACCAAAATAGTTTTTCCTTGCCGATTGAAAACCCATCCCTGAATTATTTTGCCCTTCATCTGATCCGGAAAACAGGTAAGGAAGATCAGGAGTAACAAGATCCCTGCGGTATGCATTAAAAAATTCACCATGATGGGTATACTGTTCATAGGCAGCAAACAGGTTTACACTATGACTGTCAAATGTTTTTTCATACCCAACACGCAGGTGAAATGTGCGGTTAAGTTCCTCCCGGCTTTCCTGCCAAAGGGTTGTTGTTCCGGTTTGATCCACATAATTCACATATTCACCTGTTGCTTCATTCAGCAAATACTGATCATACGGCTTGGTGAGTTTTTTTTGAAAGGTTGTATAATAGTCCAGCGCACCGTACCCGGAAACATACAAACCCTCCGTAATAAAAGGCATATCCAGTTGAAAAGAAAATTTAGTATCAATGAAGTTGTTGCGTGTGTTTGTAGAACCACTATTTCCGTTTACGAAATTAATGGGATTCCCATTTGAAGTTTTTACAACCAATCCATTAGGGTAATATGGTGATTCAAAAGGCGCTTGTACGAAAACCTGTCGAATCAGTGCATCTGTACTTTGTGTTGCTCCTGTTTTATCGCCTCTGCGTCCGGAAAGATCAAATCCGATCTTCAGGTGTTTAGAAACCTGGGCATCAATATTTGATCGCACATTGTATTGTTTATATCCAAATGCTTTCCCAATATATGTGGCATCCTGGTCGAGGTACTGACCAGATAAATAATATTTAACCTTTTCAGATCCTCCGGTCAGACTAATATTCTGCTGATGCTGAGGTGTCCATACATCCATTACTTCAGCCCACCAGTCGGTATCAGCCCATTTAGCCGGATCATTGGTTCCCTCCCTGTACTCCCTGATAATATCCTTATACTCTGTGGGTCTTCCGTTTCGTTCATTCTGCTCATCGATCCAGGTAAGGTACTGGAGTGCATTGCTAAGGTGCGGACGGCGTGTCGGTTGAGAAACAGAGTAGGTACTGCTGTAACTGAAACGCGGTTCACCAGTGGCACCGCGCTTCGTTGTAATTAATATCACACCATTTGCAGCTTGCGCCCCGTATATAGAAGCAGATGCATCTTTCAACACAGAAATGCTTTCAATATCATCCGGGTTTAACCGCTCAAAACTACCCCTGTTGGCAATACCATCTATCACATACAATGGTGAATTGTCTCCGGTTGTACCGATCCCCCTGATTAATACCTGTGCATTGTCAGCTCCTGGTTCTCCTCCCCTTGAATTGATTACCAGTCCGGGCACCCTTCCTGTGAGGCTGTTTGCCAGATTTGCTGCTTTTGTTTCAAGTATTTCTGTTCCGGATATTGCAGCAACGGAACCGGTTACTGTTACTTTCTTCTGGGTTCCGTATCCAACCACTACAATCTCTTCAAGAGATGTAATCTCATCCTGCATAACAATATTGATTTCAACCCTGTCATTAATAGCAACTTCCCTGGTCTCCATCCCTATAAAAGAATACACAAGCACTTCAGCATCAGGCGGAATCGCAATGGAATACGCTCCATTTATATCACTGCTTACACCCACTTGTGTGTTTTTTGCAACAATTGTTGCCCCGGGCAGGGGATTACCATTTTTATCACTTACCGTTCCCGTGATTACCCTTTCTGGTGGCTGGATTACCTCATCTGAAACATTTTTAGTGATAATTATAAGTTGATCACTGAATACAAAATTGACCTCCTGGCTTTTAAAGATCTCCTCGAGGGCATCCAGCAAATCGGTACTCCTGAATTCTACATCAATGATCTCATCAACATCAATTAATTTGCTGTTATATGTGAATATATAATCTGATTGCTGCTCAATGCGCTTTAGAACTTGTTTTATCGATGCATTTTTCAGTTCGAGATTCACATTCGTTCCTTGTCCGTAGGATACTTGAATGGAAAGAAGAATAATTATGAATTGAAGCAGGATGGTCTTATTCCAATTTCCCGAAAAAGTCCGGCTGGAAAACTGTTTAAACCGTTTCGCATATGTTCTGAAAATGATCATTGCCTTTTTTTATCAATTGTTAGATGAGGTTTATTCTTCATCTGTCCGTTTAGATCATGCTCAATAGGGGTGTAATCAATTGTAATCGGCGAAGAAAGTTCCAATATTTCAATGACCTGCCTGATGGTTTGTTCCTCGAAAGTTGTTGTTAACCTGTATTGGCTGATCTCATCATTCGCTAGATCAATATCAACGCTGTACCATCTTTCGAGTGATCTCAGGACCTGCGGGAAGGGCGTATCATCGAACACCAATTTTCCTTTCATCCATGCTGAATACTGACTGACGTTTTCCACCTTGCTGATCAGGGTATTTTCAGAATGAATATTATACACCGCTCGCATACCCGGAACCATACTCGTCTGCTGATTCTTTCCGCCATGCTTTGAAATGAAATTTATCTTTCCTTCTTCCAGGGATACCTCGATATTTTCTTCGTCATGATAACTTTTTACATTAAATCTTGTGCCCAATACCTCCACAGCAACTTTACCGGCAGAAACCACAAATGGTTGATCAGGATCACTTTTAACATCAAAGAAGGCTTCCCCGGATAATTCAATATTTCTTTCTTTACGTGGAAAAGATTCATAAAATGATATTTCAC
Source organism: uncultured Bacteroidaceae bacterium (assembly GCA_964589155.1). Classification (GTDB taxonomy): domain Bacteria; phylum Bacteroidota; class Bacteroidia; order Bacteroidales; genus M55B112. The sequence continues at coordinate 2,706 of CAZPTO010000096.1, forward strand.
TTTCGGCATTCAACCATGCAATACTACCGTCGGGGAGTTCGACTTGCGAGCGGACGCCCGAAGGATTGATGATGGTCTGTTTTGCACTTGCTGAATAAACTGAACGATTATGTTGGTATAGCAGAATTGACGTAATGAGCAGTGGGATAAATAGAACCGCTGCAATTCTCTGCAATTGATATAAAGTTCGGGTCCTACCGGAGCGCTTATACATTTTCCGGGTTACAACGGAATATGCATTATCGACATCAACATCATTAATGCTTTTCATTGAGGCATAAGCGTCTTCAACAAGCTTTTCCGGACTGTCTTTTTTTAAAGAATATAAAAATGCCTTTAAACGGGATTCTAATGATTTTCCTTCCATATATTATGTGTGTTGACAGGTATAAACAGAGTTCATTTGTCATCAATACACAAAAAGCAGGAGGGACACGTAAGTAAAAAGTGATTATTTTCAGGGATTAGCCCAGTTTGAGCATAATAAGGAGTATAAGGAAGTCCTTTAGTTCTGTTTTGAGGACCTTTATTGCATTGCTGATATGGGTTTCTACCGTTCTTTTGGAAATATTTAATTCCTGGGCAATCTCATCATTTTTCATATTCCTGAAACGGCTCATCAGGAATACCTCCCGGCATTTTTCAGGAAGATTGTTTACCGCGCTTTCAATTTTTCGTTGCAGCTCAGATGCGACATACAGGTCTTGATTGAAGATCAACTCAGAATTAGACTTTTGGACGAGTTCTTCTATGATTGGCAGACTAACTTTTTTATCCCGGATATAATTCAGGGAACTATTTTTAACTGACTGGAATACATATGATTTTAAGGTAGATGATGACTTGACTTTATGATGTTTCTCCCACAATCTGATAAAGAATTCCTGTACAATTTCCTCTGCTTCAGTTCTGTCCTGAACAAATTTTGATGCATAAATGACCAGACCGGGATAATAATGTCTGAAGAGAATTTCAAAAGCTGTTTCGTCACCTTCTGAAAGTCTGATGATCAATTTACGCTCATCTATGCCATTAATAAGATTCATATTTAATAAAATTCCAGGTTCTTAACCATAACCAAATTTTATTCAGAATCTAAAAGTAAGGAAATCATCAGTGAATTGTTAAAACTTAGATTAAATATTGACTCTGACATTATACGGAGGAGTTAATAAAGCCAAGGATATTTTAAATATGGTCAGACATCAGAATAATAAAATATGTGCATGGCAAGCGAACAAATAATCATTTATTCTTTTGAAATTTTAGCAAGTTCAACAATATCTTTAATGAGTTCCAGGTTAGATATTTCACTCACCTTCTCTACTTTAAAGTTCAGGTCAAAGCGAAGTGGACTTTTTTCATTTATAGCCTTAGTATGTCTATTGCGGCTGAGGAACTTTCAAGAATTATTTACGATCTAACTATATGCATATGCATATAATATTGAATTGTTGTACTTAATTATATGTAATTGCGTATAGTTTAGTATATTTGTATCATATTATATTTAAATGCATATAATGAAAACACTTTCAGAATTTGTAAAAGAACGCCGGAAAGAAGCGAATCTTACTCAGGAGGAATTTGCCGAGAGATCAGGCGTGGCTCTTACCGTTGTTAGGAAAATTGAACAGGGAAAAACCAATATGAATCTTGATAAGGTAAATTTGGTTTTACGAATGTTTGGGCATGAATTAGCTCCTGTAAACAGTAAGGAATTATCAAGATGAGAAGTGCAAAGGTATACTATAAGGAAACATTGGCAGGGAAGCTGATTGAAACAAATGATGGAGAATATGTTTTTCAGTATGACGAACAATATGTTGAAAGTCATCCTGCTGACTTCATTACTTTTACAATGCCTGTAACAAATAATCCATATGTAGAAAAAAGATTGTTTCCTTTTTTTGAAGGACTAATACCTGAAGGATGGTTATTGGATATCGCTGCTAAAGGCTGGAAGATTAATCCAAATGATCGAATGGGACTACTTCTGGCATGTTGCAGGAATTGTATCGGAGCAGTAAGTGTTGTACCTATATCAGAAGAAAATGAGTAAGTGTCTGTATTGTTATAAACCTTTAGAAGGAGAAGCTGATTTTCATGAGAAATGCAGCTTAGAATTTTTTGGATCGAAACAGGCCCCTGAATTGCCTTACTCAATAGATCAGATGGCTGATTTAGCTAGAAGCGTTGTAGAAAGAAGTATTGCAATTCCTGGAGTTCAGCCGAAATTGTCAATGTCATTGATTAGGAAAACTCAAAGGACATCAGATACCAGATTAACAGTAGTTGGTGCTTTGGGAGGAGGATATATCTTTAAGCCTCCCTCTGAGGATTATCCTGAGATGCCTCAAAATGAACACTTAACTATGAGAATTGCAGAGGCTTATGGTATACGGGTAGTTCCTTCGAGTTTGATTCGATTGGCCTCAGGAGAGCTATCATATATAACCAGGAGAGTTGACAGAAGAGGAGAGGGCGAAAAAATCCATATGCTTGATATGTTTCAGATTACGGAAGCCTTTGATAAATATAAAAGTTCCCTGGAGAAGGTTGGGAAAGCTATAAACAGTTATTCTGAAAATCCTCTTTTGGATATCCTCTTTTTCTTTGAGTTAACTCTATTTAGTTTTCTTTCTGGGAACAATGACATGCATCTAAAAAATTATTCAATGATAGAAGCTGTACCCGGATGGATTCTTTCTCCTGCCTATGATTTACTAAATGTGACCATTATTAATCCTGAAGATGATGAGGAATTTGCATTAACATTACAGGGTAAAAAGAAAAAGATTAAGCGAGAGCATTTTGAAAGACTAGGAGTTGGATTAGGCTTAACACCAAAGCAAATTAGTGGAGTTTTTAATCGTTTCCACAAAAACAAAGCAAAGGCTATTCATTGGATAAATAACTCTTTTCTTTCGCATAAAATGAAAGAAACCTATTCGCAATTACTCGAAGAGCGATATGAAAGAATTTTTGTTGACTTTTAAGTGATTTTCTATCATTGATTGTTGTGGAGCCTTGAATGAGAGTTGTTTATGTCTTATAAAATCAATCACTTTTTGAAAGTAACATAAGATTACTTATATTATATTATTACGATTAAAAGTAACAAAGCAAGGCATTATATTGAAAAAATAAAAAATAAAGTAAAATAAAAAAAACTATAATGTACTTTTATGAGGAATGAAAGAAATTGAAAAATATCGCTCTGGTCATTTTGAGAAAGGTTTCGGATATAAATTCTTTGTTCCAGAATTGATTAACGATGAATGGTCATGGAGGACTCCTATTATCAATAAGTTGCTGGAGAAGGCTGCAATTAAGCTTGGTGAATTAAACTCCTTTGCCAGATTAGTTCCAGATATTGATTTGTTTATTCAATTGCATGTAACGAAAGAGGCGGTTGTATCTAGCCGGATTGAGGGAACCCGAACAAATATGGATGAAGCTTTGCTTCCTATCGAAGAAATTAAGCCTGAGCGGCAAGATGACTGGTTGGAAGTGAAAAACTATATCACAGCACTAAATAAGGCTATTGTTGAATTACAAAATTTACCTCTTTCTTCCCGTTTACTAAGGAATACACATAAAGCATTACTTCAAAGTGTAAGGGGTGAACATAAGCTTCCAGGGAAATTTAGAACAAGCCAGAACTGGATTGGTGGTGCATCATTATCTGATGCAGTATTCATTCCACCTCAGCACGAGATGGTGAACTCATTAATGGGAGACCTGGAAAGTTTTCTGAATAATGATCAGATTGAGGTTCCTGCTTTAGTTAAAATTGCAATTGCCCATTACCAGTTTGAAACCATACATCCCTTTTTAGATGGAAATGGAAGAATTGGCCGACTAATGATTACCTTGTATTTAGTAAATGAAGGTATATTAGAAAAACCCTTGCTCTACCTGTCAGAGTATTTTGAGAACAACAAAGAGCTTTACTATGATAACCTGACCAGGGTCAGAACGCACAATAACATGCTTCAATGGATCAAGTATTTTCTTGTTGGCATCGAAAAAACAGCATCGAATGCAGTTGATACGCTTTTAAAGGTAATTCAGTTGAAGAATGATCTTGAATCTAAAATTAATTCAGGTTTTGGTCGTAGAAGTAATTCTGCATTGACACTGCTTAATATTTTATTTCAAAATCCGGTTTCAACCATTGATAACGCAGCGAAGAAATGTTCACTTAGCTATAAAGCAGCAAATGATTTGGTAAGGATTATGCAGGAAAAACAGATGGTAGAGGAAATGACCGGACAAAGTCGTAACAGGATTTTTATATTTAAACCATATCTGGATATATTTGATGATTAGCATTAGACAGATAACTAATAATTTCCACCAAATCCGTCACCAAAACCAGGTTAGATATTTCCAACTCTGAATTCAGAAACTGGTCCATAATTTGTTCAATTTCACCCTGTTTTTTTTGCCGCAGTCGGTGATATAACGCTTCGTCATTGAATATACCAAATTCGAAGCGTTCATCTAATGTTTCCAGTTCGCTTTCCAGCTATTTAAGCCTTGTTGAAATTACGGCCATGTTATTTATAGCCTCTTCATTTATACATGTAAAAGTTTTTATTGAGTTGAAGAATAAAAGGCCGCAAGAGTTGCAGTATGGCCCTTGCCCGGCGTATGTTCGAGAAATCATTGTACGATGATAAGAGACGGGCTGAGTATGCCATGACTGAAATTCAGAAGCTTTACCAAATCGAACGTCAGGCACGTCAGTTGGGGCTGTCCCCAGAACAGCGCCATGAACTCCGGCTGGATGAGTCTCTGCCTGCAATGAATGAACTGGGAAAGTGGATGGCTGCTCAGGTAAGAACCTCCCTGCCGAAAATCCCCTTCGGAAAAGCATTGATTTATTCTATTAGTAGATGGGATAACCTGATGAACTATCTGAAGGATGGGTATCTGGAAATTGACAATAACCTGGTTTATACCAACATTTGGATAACCTGGTGGAAAATGCTATCAGGCCCATGGCTTGAAAAAAGAACTATCTATTTGCCGGCTCCCATGCAGGAGCACAAAGTGCTGCGATGTTCTATTCATTCTTTGCTGCTTGTAAACACAATAATGTAGATCTCGTCTCCTGGTTAAAAAAAGTACTGGAAATCATACCTGATTACCATGCAAATAAAATTTCATACCTACTCCGCCAAAACCTGAACCTTACATAATACCCCAATATTAACGAGGGAGTGTATTTGCCAGGACGGATACGAACTTATGCGAAAAGTAAGTAAATGAAAATAAAATAAAAAAAGTCCTTAGGAATATTTCCTATGGACTTTTTTTATTCTATTAAATGTTCATTAAGAACATGTGTAATAGTTCAAATTATTTCTTTATAATTTTTTCGCACTTATTGTTGTCAATAACAATAATATAAACGCTGTTTTGTAAGCTTGAAATATCAATGCTGTTAAATGAACTTCCTGCTTTGTTTAAAACAACCTGACCGCTTAAATTCACAACATGTACAGATTTTACATCTGTTTCAAAGTAAATAAATTGACTGGAAGCAGTTGGGTAAGAAATTCTGCCAGATTGGTTTGACAACTCACTTGATATGCCAACAGCTGTATCATCGCTTGTAATAACAACATCGCCTGATACGGTTGTTCCTAAAACAATACCAGCAGAAGGAGAAGAAATTGTAATTGTAGCAGTTTCGTCATCTTCAACGTCAGTATCATCAACTACTTTAAAAGTAACTGTACCTACAGTTTCGCCATTAGCAATAGTAATTGTTGTTGCTGATAAAGTATAATCGCTTGCATCAACTCCGGTAACATCAACATTCACTGTTTGGTCTCCCGATACATCTTCACTTGCAGTAGCAGTTACAACAATTTCTGTTGCGTCAACTTCTGTACCGGCATTAGCACTTAGGCTAAGCTCTACTGTAGTAGTAGCAGCAACAACACTTGCAGGTGTATTTATACCGTTACCAATTCTGGTACCCCATTCTCCACCTGTTTCAGTCAGGAATACTGCATATTCGTAAGTATCTCCGGGAGGTGTATCAGCTTTGATAACAATTTCTACAGATGTAGTTACATCTGCTCCTGCTGTAAGAGCGAATCTCTGTGTTTCAGGAGTATTGTATGGAGTCCCGTCTCTAAAATAAACAATAACATCACAATCAACTGATGACGTGTAATTAATGTTCATTGTAACTGTTGAACCCGGTACTACTTCAGATGGTGCTTCATAACCTATAAGTCCATCAATAACACTTGCAGGCGTATTTATACCGTTACCAATTCTGGTACCCCATTCTCCACCTGTTTCAGTCAGGAATATTGCATATTCGTACGTATCTCCAAGAGGTGCATCTGCTTTGATATCAATATCTACAGATGTAGTTACATTTGCTCCTGCTGTAAGAGAGAATCTCTGTGTTTCAAAAGTATTGTAGGGAGACCCGTCTCTAAAATAAACAATAAGATCGCAAGCAGCTGTTGACGAGTAATTAACGTCTATTGTGACTGTTGAACCCGGTATTACTTCAGATGGTGCTTCATAACCTATAAGTCCATCAATAACACTTGCAGGCGTATTTATACCGTTACCAATTCTGGTACCCCATTCTCCACCTGTTTCAGTCAGGAATATTGCATATTCGTAAGTCTCTCCAAGAGGTGCATCTGCTTTGATATCAATATCTACAGATGTATGTACATCTGTTCCTGCTGTAAGAGGGAATCTTTGTGTTTCAAAAGTATTGTAAGGAGACCCGTCTCTAAAATAAACAATAAGATCACAATCAACTGGTGACGTGTAATTAACGTCTATTGTTACTGTTGAACCCCGCACTACTTCAGATGGTGCTTCATAACCTATAAGTCCGCCAGCTACAACACTTGCGGCCGTATTTATACCGTTACCAATTCTGGTACCCCATTCTCCACCTGTTTCAGTCAGG
>CAZPTO010000097.1:0-9608 GCA_964589155.1 uncultured Bacteroidaceae bacterium
ACCGGAACGAAGTGGAGCTCATGAGGCCGACGAAGGAGGACGAATAACGCACCTTTACTAAAAACGAAGTTTATAATATATTGTAAATTAGTACTATAACTAAAATTTATACTTGTGAAAGGGAGAGATGCACAATGAAAGGGAGCGATGCAAAACCACATATCGGTATTTTCGGGCGTAGGAACAATGGCAAAAGCGCACTAATTAATTCTCTTTCCGGCCAGGATGTTGCTATCGTCTCAGAAGTACCGGGCACCACCACAGACCCGGTAAAGAAATCAATTGAGATTCCGGGTGTCGGCCCCGTGGTAATGATCGATACCGCAGGGATGGATGATGTCGGCGATCTCGGGAGCAAGCGGGTGGGCCGGTCCAGGGAGATCATTAAGCGGATCGACCTGGCTGTGCTGGTCCTGTCAGCAAACCTTTATGGCAAACCCGAAGAACTGCTGATAAACGAACTGGAGAAATGGGAAGTTCCATGGATCGTGGTCCACAACAAATCAGACCTTCAACAGTCCGACCCTGCGCTGAGGGAGCGGTTTGAAGAAAGGCTGGTCGACTATTCCAGCGTGGCACCAACCAACAAGGATACCCTGATCAGCCTTTTCATACAACATATGCCTGAGACGGCCTATCTCTCCAAATCCCTGGTCGGGGATATCATCCGCCAGGGTGACCTTATATTATTGATCACCCCCATTGATGAGGAGGCCCCCGAAGGCAGACTAATCCTGCCCCAGGTACAAGTAATCCGGGATATCCTGGACAATGATGCCGTTGCTATCGTAGCAAAGGAAAGAGAGGTAGATAGTTTGCTGAAAAGATTGCAACCCAGGCCCGCCCTGGTGATTTGCGACAGCCAGGTGTTCCTGAAAGCGGATGCATCCGTTCCCCGGGACATACCGCTTACCAGCTTCAGCACAGTACTCGCCCGGTATAAGGGTGACTTTGAAAATTATCTCATGGGCACGCCACGGTTATCTGATCTTAAGAACGGGGACCGGGTACTCATACTTGAATCATGTACCCACCATGTTTCCTGCGACGATATCGGCCGGGTGAAAATTCCCAGGTGGCTTTCCCAATTCTCAGGCAAGAAATTGGATTACACTGTGGTAAGTGGTCTTGACAACATTCCCGGGGAGATGACCGACTACAGCATGGTGATCCAGTGCGGTGGATGCATGATTACCAGGAAGCAATTGGTCAACAGGCTGAAACCAGCCGTGGAAGCCGGAATACCGGTAACAAATTACGGGATGGCCATCGCCTATATACAGGGAATTTATCGGCGGGCCATCGCGCCATTTGTGAAATCAGATGAAACGGCCTCCGACTATTTATAATAGCTTGCATTACGCATTATGCTGAATGGTATTAAGGTCAGAACAACAGAAAAAATGGCATTGAGTTAGTCATAGAGAATTATTCATACAGATCAAGTACATGGAATTTGAAAAACGTATCGGACAAGCACAACTGGGGAAGCCTGATCTTGTGGCAATGCTCAATGCCACCGGAGAAGAACGAACGCTACTGTTCCGGGAATCTGCCAGGATCAAGGAAGCGTATGTGGGAAGGAAAGTTTATTTCAGAGGGTTGATCGAATTTTCAAATATATGCAGCAAGGATTGCTATTATTGCGGAATCCGGAAAAGCAATAAAACTGTAACCAGGTACAATCTCTCCGATGAGGAGATTCTTCGGGCAGCAACATATGCTTATGAACAGAATTACGGATCTGTTGTAATCCAGGGAGGTGAGATTGCCTCCCCGGCTTTTACCCGTCGCATCGAAAGTCTCCTCAAGCAGATCAAGCAATTGTCGGGAAACAGCCTGGGCATTACGCTTTCCCTCGGTGAGCAATCACGTGAAACTTACGAAAAATGGATGGACGCCGGGGCGCACCGCTACCTCCTCCGCATTGAAACAACCGACAGGGAACTGTATAAAAAAATACATCCGGATGATGCGCATCACGATTTTGACAAGCGCTACGAATGCCTGCGCATTCTGCAGGAACTGGGCTACCAGGCCGGAACGGGAGTAATGATAGGTCTTCCGTTTCAAACGACCGAACACCTGGCCGACGACCTGCTTTTTATGCAATCCTACGATGTGGATATGGTAGGAATGGGTCCATATATTGAGCACCCTGGAACACCGTTATATGACTTTCGGGATGCGTTGCTGCCTATTCAGGAACGGTTTGACCTGGCACTTAACATGATCGCGACGCTACGGATCCTGATGAAGGACATAAATATAGCAGCAGCCACGGCACTCCAGGCCATCGATCCGCTTGGCAGGGAAAAGGCGGTAAAAATTGGTGCCAATGTGATTATGCCCAATGTAACCCCCGGACTGTTCAGGAACGACTATGCATTGTATGAGAACAAGCCCTGCACCGATGAAGATCCGGACGACTGCAAAAATTGCCTGGATGTGCGGATCCAGCTTGCCGACGGTGAGATTGGATACGGTGAATGGGGTGATTCGATACATCACGCAAAGCGAATGGAGCGGACCAGACCATTATGAATTCCATAAAGGAACAAAAGCATTGAATAAGGAAAGAAACTAAAGTATTGCACTGCGGAAAGGACCAAAGGCATAGTAATGCGGAAAATAATACTGGCTTGCATATGCTGTTTGGGTGAGATTTATAAGGACGAAAGCTATTCAGCAAGATGCGAAAAATAAAATAGTGATGGATAAAGAAAAGATCAAACATGCAATCCTGAAGGAGATCAGCAAAACCGAACGATTAATCAGTGACTATAAAGAAATGAGTCAGCCCGTGGAACCAGACAGTGCTATTGGGCGCATCTCCAGGATGGACGCGATCAATAACCAGAGCGTAACAGAAGCTTCACTGCGACAGGCCGAAGAAAAACTCAAGAATCTCAACCGGGTATTGTCCCGGCTGGATACCAAGAATTTTGGATTGTGCCAGAAATGTGGAAAAGAGATACATATACGGAGGATCATGATCCGACCTGAAAGCCTGCTGTGCGTGAACTGTGCAAGTTAAGAAGAAACGCAGGGATAGAAAGGAGATGAATCGGCCAAAAACAATTCCTATATTTATACTTTCTGAACCCGCTTGAATGATTTATTCAAATATGCAAAAACAAGTGTTGACCCTTTTATCCTTACTATGGATGTCATCTGCATGTTCGCAACCCCCGTTGCTTTCTCCTGGCATAGCACAGGCAGAAATCCCGGGAGGCAATATCTGGTATCATATTATCGGTAACGGGGAATCCACACCCATCCTTATGCTGCATGGCGGACCTGGCGGCACGTCTTACTCAATGTATGCTCTTTCGCCACTGGCAGATGCGTATACCCTGATCGTTTTTGACCAGTTCGGTACCGGGAGGTCGGGTAATCTGAAGGACACATCATTGATGCGTATGGACTATTATGTGGATCAATTAAATGTATTTGTGGATTCCTTGGGATTGGAGGAATATATTGTTTACGGGCACTCCTGGGGAACAATGCTTGCACTCGATTTTTATCTCGAACATCCTGAAGGGATCCAGGCCATGATCATGAACAGTCCGCTAGTCAGCGCAGATTACTGGATGAAAGATGCGGATACACTGATTGCTACGCTACCGGACACTGTTCAACAAATTATCAGAAAAAGTAATGCAACAGGAAATTATGATTCTGAAGCATACAAGTATGCCACATGGGTACACTATAAAAATTTCATTTCAAGGGGCAAGCGTGTACCCGGTCCGGATTCCTTAGAACGAGTTCCAGGCAACAGGTTGATGTACAATTATATGTGGGGACCCAGTGAATTCCGTTCGACAGGAACCCTCAAGAATTATGACCGTCTTGACCGTTTGGATGAACTGGAAGTGCCAGTTTTGTGGATTACCGGTGAATATGATGAAGCCCGTCCCTCCACAGTGCAATACTTCCATCACCTGGACCCCGGATCCGATTTTGCAATAATAAAAGATGCCGGTCATGGCACCATGCATGACAACCAGGAGGACAATGTGAAGCTGATCCGTGATTTCCTGCAACAACAGGGAATATAGGGTCTGCCTCCTGCTTGTATGCTTTTGATAATTAGCAATTCCATATTTTCTCAGACTTTTTTTAATAAATACCTATCCCATACCGCGTTAGGATATGACGTGTAAAATATATGTAAAGTTTATTTGTCATTATGTAAACTTTGCATATCTTTATGTCGTTATTTATTTACATGTTGTAGCATTTATTATACAAATTAATTTAAACGTCATGTCATATCAAGAAAAACAAAACATCGTAAACATTATCAGTGGTCTGCTGGTAACCGCAATCTACGCCTACATTGTTTACCAGAAGCAACTGGCCGGGGAACTAGACCTTGCAGGTGATTATAAGCAATGGGGACTCCTTTTTGTCATTTTCATAGGGGTCTCTGTCGTTGCCCGTGTGATCATTCAAATTGTCTTTCATATTATCAACGCTATTGCAACCAGGACTGAAGACATTCCTGAAGATGATGAACGCGATAAGCTTGTTAAACTGAAATCCACCCGTAATTCTCATTATGTATTTATCACCGGTTTTACTTTTTCCATGATTATGCTTGCCATAGGATGGCCTGTATATTCATTATTCATCATTTACATCGTCACGGGATTGCTGTCTGAAATTGCAGATAACAGCTCACAAATTTTTTATTACAGAAAAGGAGTTTGAGATGGCCAGGAATAAAAGCAAGCGCAACAGCAAAAGTAAGATCAGGAACAACATCCGGAGATTACGTTTTGAAGCCGACGAGATGACCCAGCAGGCACTTGCAGACAAAGTAGGTGTCTCCAGGCAAACCATTGTGGCCATTGAGAAGGGGAACTATTCCCCTTCACTTGAACTTGCATTCAGGATGGCGAGGGCATTCAGAACGCCCCTTGAAGAAGTATTTATGTATGAAGAAGCGGATTCTGAAAATACAGGAACATAACGTTGCGTAGCGATAGACTAGCAGTGCAAGCAACAGGGCATACCCGTTCATATGCTGCAAACTGGCATCGATGGCGCCAGTGTACAACCTGCCCCTTGAAACTTTATTAGCTGTCTGTGTAGTTTTTTCTCATGAATAGAGACTAACAAATAAAAGACCATTACAAAAGTACTCATGGACCAAGCTCAAAAAGAGGCGACATTCCTTGAACTGGTGAAACAGAATCAGCCGATTCTTCACAAGGTCTGCTTTGTGTATGCATGCAACCGCCAGGAACGGGAAGATCTGATGCAGGATATCATCCTGCAGTTGTGGAAATCATTCCCAGGATTTTCAGGCAGATCTGCATTTTCAACCTGGATGTACAGAGTAGCGTTGAACACTGCCATTACGCAGATAAAAAAAAGAAAACCAACCATTGCGATTCAATCTGTTTCAGAATCGCAGGTTGATAAAGAATCATTGATGGATATGTCAGAAGAAATCCAGATTCTTTACAGGGCGATCGCACGTTTGAAGAAACTGGAGAAAGCCCTGGTGCTCCTGTGGCTGGAAGAAAAAAGCTACCATGAGATTGCAGAAACTACTGGTATAACAGTCAAGAACGTAAGCGTGCAGCTGGTGCGTATTCGCAAAAAGCTGGCGCATATCATTGCAAACATTCACAAATAAATCGATATGAACGCACTTGAGAAATATAGATCAGCGTGGAAAAATGAATCTTCATTTAAAGATTCCGTTCTTACCAACAACGAGATCAAATCCTATCTTTCAAGGCGGTTTGTGCATATGGACCGCATGTACAGGTCGGGCATCCTTTTTGACCTGGTCCTCAAGATTGTCCTGGCAGCAGGTGCAGCCGGTATCGTCATCTTATACCGAGCATCACAGGGCAGTTGGCTTATTGGATTGGTGCTTGGGTTACTATTACTGGTCACCTTCCTCTATGAGCGAAGGGTTTACCGGAAAATTCCACATAGTGCATCTCCGACATCCTCCCTGAAGGAAGCATTGCAGGAAAGAATTACATTTTTCAACAAATCCTACCTGAAGGCACTGCTTGTGATGGCGATCTCTAACCCGGTGCTGATCCTGACGGGTGGAATCTACTATTTCTATTTTAAATACGGAGGAATCCGCCCCCTGGATGTGGAAGATATCTTTGTATTCAGCCTCTTTTTAATCGCAGGGTATTTCCTGATGCTGGTATTCCAAATGAAAAATTTCAGGTTTCACATTGGTCAGCTTGAAGAGGTGCTGGCGGAGTTTGAAGAAGAAAGTATGACTCAACTTATGTTGAATGCGCAACGAAAGAAAAGGAATCGCATCATGATCATAACCAGCCTGGCAGTGACCTCCGGGATTTTGTTATTCCTGTTTCTGCTTTTATGATTGCTGGTACTAAAATATTCCTGCTCCCGCTTTTATGCTCCCCGGTAATTGATTGCTCCTTCTATTGTACGAATGATCAATCATTTGTTGTTTTTCCAGCAGCATCTGCTTCATGGCAATCTTAAGAATGAATCACATTTTTTATTATTTTAGGCTTTCATAAAAATCCATAGCTAATGATACCTGGCAACAAGAAATAAAAATGATATAAGCCGGGATTGAAAACCGGATACCCAGGGGATCACTAAGCTGGATGACGACGATAAAATCGATGCCTTTATTAAAAGAAAAATTTTACAAAATAAAAACAAACATGCGTCAACTAACACAAATTGGCCTGGTCAGTATAATTGCCCTGACCCTGCCTTTAGCTTCACTCTCTTTGTCGGCCCAGCAAGAGGGCATTACCAGTTCAAATGATGATGCGACTGGTCCAGTCTTCAAAAACGGGGAAGCCCAGGTAGTGGAAGCATTCAGTGATCCGGACAAATGGATCCGACATGATCTCTGGGTAGAGACCGGATTCGACACTGACGGTGACGGAGCACCTGACCGCATGCATGTGGATGTTACCAGGCCCTACCAGACCGAGGTCAACGGGTTGAAATTACCGGTCATTTATATTACAAGTCCCTATTTTGCAGGCACAGCTTCAAGCTCCAAGAAATATTTCTGGAATCCGAGGCACAACCTGGGTGAACAACCACCAGAGCGAATCCATCCCCCGGAAATCAAGAGAAGCGGGGAACGCCCCATTATTTCCCGGGAAGGTGTGGACACCTGGGTTCCGCGCGGTTTTATCGTAGTCCATTCCTCATCGCCCGGAACGGGCCTGTCAGACGGAGCCCCCACGGTGGGCGGTGACAATGAAACGCATGCACCCAAGGCCGTTATAGACTGGCTTTGCGGCAGAGCGAAAGGCTATACAGAGCGGGACGGTGTAGAAGAGGTCAGTGCCTACTGGTCTACTGGAAAGGTGGGTATGACCGGGACTTCCTACAACGGAACCCTTCCCCTGGCAGCGGCAACCACTGGTGTGGAGGGGCTTGAGGCAATTATTCCCATCGCTCCGAATACCTCTTATTACCATTATTACAGGTCCCATGGCCTGATCCGGCACCCTTACGGCTACATGGGTGAAGATATTGATGTACTCTATGATTTCATACACAGCGGGGATGAAACAAAACGGGTGTACAACAATTCAGTGGTCCGGGACAAAGAATTTGCTGAGGGCATGGACCGCATTACAGGAGACTGGAACGCTTTCTGGGCTGGCAGGGATTACCTGCTTGATATGGCGCCCATGAAAGCAGCGCTTCTGATGGCGCATGGATTCAACGACTGGAACGTGATGCCAATTCACAGCTACAGGATCTACAGGGCAGCAAAAGAAAAAGGCATTCCGGCCAAAATCTACTATCACCAGGGAGGACATGGTGGCCCTCCGCCCCTGTGGCTGATGAACAAGTGGTTCACACGCTACCTTTTTGGCATGGAGAATGATGTGGAGGAACTACCTGATGCCTGGATTGTCAGGGAGGATGAGCACAAAAACCATCCCACTCCTTACGAGGATTTTCCCAATCCGGCTGCCAAATATGTTGAATTGTTCCTTTCTCCCGGTGCCCCGGAAAAAGGAACACTGACGCTTCGAAAAGACCGAGGCCTGGGAACTGAGACCCTGACAGATAATTTCTCATTTTCAGGTACTGCACTGGCACAGGCTGAAATCACCGAACACCGTCTGCTTTATGTTTCAGAAATCCTCAGCGATTCGCTGCATATTTCAGGATTACCTGAGATGAAGGTCCGGCTTGCCAGCAGCGCACCTTATGCCAACCTGTCGGTCTGGCTTGTTTCATTACCCTGGAACAAGGGCCGGGGGGTGCAGATCACCAATAACATCATCACACGCGGCTGGGCCGATCCACAGAATTACCGGACGATTTCTGAGAGCGAGCCACTGATACCGGGCAAATTCTATGAGGTATCGTTCAACCTGCAACCCGACGACCAGGTGATCCCGCCGGGGCAACAGATCGGACTGATGATCTTCTCCAGTGACAAGGATTTTACACTCTGGCCTGATCCAGGGACCAGGCTTACGATTGACCTGGATGCAACATCATTGACGTTGCCGGTTATAGGAGGTATCAAAGGCATTGAAAAAGCAATGAAATAGCTCAGCCAGCCAGCTGATTAATATACTCACCTGAAAGTTATGATGAAAAATATCTTTTACTCCGCGATGGTCATACACCTTTTTGCGGCGAATCTTTATGCACAGCCCGATTCTATCTTCAACAGGATCATTGAAATTGGTACTGCAGACAACCGGACCATGGAACACCTGGACGTCCTGAGCAACCGTATCGGGGGACGGCTGATTGGATCCGATGCATATGAAAATGCAGCAGTATGGGCAGCCACACAATTCAATGAATGGGGAATGGAAGTGGCTTTTGATGAAGTAGGAGTGCTCCCTGTGGGTTTCAATCGCGGTCCCTGGTTTGGCAGGATGCTTTCAGATGACGGTATGCACCTGCACTTTGCAACACCATCTTATACCTCCGGAACAAAAGGAATACAGCGCGGACATGTCCTGATCGAGCCGAAAACACAGTCGGAATTTGAACGCATGAAGGGTAAACTGAAGGGTGCATGGGTACTGATCTCCGGAGAAAATGAGGGTTGGCCCATCGACTGGTCACCCAGCGGTGACAGCATCCGGGATTCCATCAGGAGCGATAATATCCGCATTGCTAAAGAGAATCGCAATATCCGAAAGGAGAACCAGGAGAATGCAGGCAATCGCCGCTACCAGGAGAAAGAACTCCAAGAGCCTATTGAAGAACCCGCACTTTTCTACCGGGAAATGGTCGATGCCGGCATCCTGGGAATCATTCAGTCATCGAAGGTGCCCATCCGGGTGATGTATGACAGGAAAAATCTGTTCAAGATGACATTTGATTCGCTTCCCCCGGTTCCTGACATTAAGCTGGATGAGCACCAGTACAAAAAGATTTACCAGATGGCGAATGAACGGCGGTATTTTCAGCTTGAATTTGATATCAGGAACCATTTCAAAATGGGTCCCATCAAATACCACAATTTGATCGGCATTATCCCGGGCACTGAATTTCCCGAGGAGTATGTGATCATGGGAGCACACCTTGATGCATATGATGTTGCTACCGGGGGTGTCGATAATGGATCAGGGGTAAGTCCG
>CAZPTO010000098.1:0-9587 GCA_964589155.1 uncultured Bacteroidaceae bacterium
ATATTTAATTCCATAAAAAATGAAAAGTTTCTTAAAGTACATGCTGGCAACCATCGCCGGAATCCTGATCCTCAATTTCCTGGGGCTCATCATCTTTTTTATTATTCTCGGTGCGGCTACCAAAACCGAGGAACCTGTTGTACTTGATAATTCAGTGCTGGTGGCAGAATTTAACACCCCCATCCTTGACCGGGTCAATGATTACCCGTTCAGCCTCGGGAGCCTGGGAGGGCTGGAAATGGAAACTGAAATGGGGCTGGACCAGGTATTAAAAGACATACGGAAGGCCCGTATAGATGAGGATATCTCCGGAATCTTTCTCAAATTATCTGTTGTACCCGCCAGTATGGCAACTGTGCAAGAGATCAGGGATGCCCTGGTTGAATTTAAGGAAAGCGGTAAATTCATCGTCGCCCACGCTGACCTGTATACACAGAAAGCTTATTACCTGGCCACTGCGGCGGACAAAATCTATATGACACCAACCGGGTACCTTGACTTTAAAGGTCTGCAGGCAAATGTAATGCTCTTTAAACGGGCGCTGGATAAATATGGCGTGGACATGCAGGTAATCAGGCACGGTGAATTTAAGAGTGCAGTTGAACCATTCCTTTCAGATGAGATCAGTGATGAAAACCGGGAGCAACTGGATGCAGTGATCAGTTCCATGTGGAATAAAATGATTTCTGATATCTCCTTGGCACGGGGGATCGCTGAAGAAGACCTGCAAACTTATGCCGATGAAATGGTTGTTACATTTAATGACCAGGCGGCCGTTGAAACAAAGATGATTGATGGAATCATGTACTATGACGAGGTACTTGATGCATTAAAAGAGCTTACTGATATTGAAAAGGATGATGACATTCCCTCCATTACGCTGGCTAAATATAAGAATGTCACAATCGAAAAGGATAAAGAGGCTACCAGCAACAGAGTGGCGGTCATATATGCCATGGGGACCTTTGTACCCGGGGATGCGGGAGAAGGCAATGTGGGCTCTGAGCGTATTTCAAGGGCCATCCGAAAAGCGCGGGAGGATGATAATGTAAAAGCCATTGTGCTCAGGGTGAATTCAGGAGGAGGCAGCGGATTGGCAGCCGAGGTGATCTACAGGGAAGTAAAACTGGCAGCTGAAACCAAGCCGGTGGTGGCCTCCCTTGGAGATGTCGCGGCTTCAGCAGGTTATTACATTGTATGTCCTGCCGATACCATCGTGGCTAGTGAGACGACGCTCACCGGTTCCATAGGTGTTTTTGCGCTACTTCCCAACTTTAAGGAACTGATGAATGAAAAAATCGGTATCACCACAGGGGTTGTCAAAACCAATCAGCATGCCGATTTCATGTCTGTAACCCGTCCCCTTACAGAAGATGAGAGGGCATTTATTCAAAATTATGTAGAAGATAGTTACAATGATTTTATCAGCTATGTGGCCGAAGGCAGATCAATGACAGTAGAAGAAGCTGATGCACTAGGCAGCGGACGTGTATGGTCAGGAGCCAGTGCCCTGGGAAACGGGCTGATTGATGTATATGGCGGATTGGAAAAGTCAATAGAAATTGCTGCTGAGATGGCAGACCTTGAAAATTACAGGGTCACATCTTTGCCATATCTTGAAGATCCTTTTACGATGTTAATGAAAGAATTGACAGGGGAGGCAAAAATGCGTATGATCAAAAAAGAACTTGGAGCATCCTACGAACTCTATAAAAAGGCTGAAGAGATTAGTAATATGCAGGGCCTCCAGGCCGTAATGCCATATTCAATCGATATATACTGATCAACCGATAAAAAACAGGTCAACCTTCAGGAATGCAAATACATGCATTTGCATTCCTCCAGAAAACAATGCGCAGAAAGAAGTCAAATTTTTTAAGTATTGTCCTGTCCCCTTTTAGTCTAATATACGGGGCTGTGATAGGCACAAGAAACCTTATGTTTGAGTGGGGACTTCTGCCAGTGACAGAATTTCATTTACCAGTGATCTCAGTAGGAAATATTACAGTTGGCGGAACAGGGAAGACCCCGCATGTGGAATACCTGGTGGAATTACTGAAAGATGAATTCAGTCTGGCCACGCTGAGTCGCGGATACAAGCGTAAAACACGTCGTTTTATTATCGCAGATGCAACCTCGTCTGCCAGTCAGGTAGGCGACGAACCCCGCCAGATGAAGCAGAAATACCCTGAGCTTACCGTTGCAGTTGACAGAAACAGGGTCAAGGGCATCCGCACTTTACTGAAACTGAAAAAACCGGTCGGTGTTGTCCTGCTGGATGACGCCTTTCAACACAGGTATGTACAACCGGGGAAATCTATTTTACTGATCGATTACAACAGGCCTGTCACTGAAGATTGCTTGCTCCCTGCGGGAAGATTGCGTGAACCTGCAGCGGCAAGAAAACGTGCCGACATCATCCTGATCACCAAGTCACCGAAAAGACTGAAGCCCATAGATATGAGGAACATGGCAACAAGGCTGGGACTTGGCTTCCATCAACACCTTTATTTTACCTCCATTGAGTATGGCAGGATCAGGCCGGTTTTTAAAATCAGCGAAGTGAGAGATGAAGATTACTTCAAGAAAAAAAAGGTCCCGGTATTGCTCCTGTCAGGAATTGCCAACCCAAGGCCACTGAGGACATTTGCCAGGCGGATATCAACACAGCTCCATGAGGTCAGGTTCCCGGACCATCACCGATACAGTGCAAGGGATATTGATAAAATCAGCGCCCGGTTTGAAGCTACCAATGATCCCGACACAATGATACTTACGACGGAAAAAGATGCCATGCGGCTGCAGGAAGCCGAACTGCCGGAATCTTTAAAGAACAAGATCTATTATGTACCCATCAGGGTTGTCTTTCTCAATGATGACCAGGATGAATTCAATCAAATCATACTTAATTATGTTAGAAGCAATCAACGAAACAATATCCTTCATAAGAAGCCAGACCAATCTTCAACCTGATACCGGGATCATCCTGGGCACCGGGTTGGGAAAGATCGCAGATGAGATACAGGCGGAACAAAGCATTCCATACGAGAAGATACCACATTTTCCCCTGTCCACTGTGGATGGGCACGATGGAAAAATGATTATCGGTACCTATGCAGGAAAAGAAGTGATCGTGTTAAAAGGCCGGTTTCACTTTTATGAAGGATATACCATGGAAGAGGTCACCTTCCCGGTCAGGGTATTGAAATTCATGGGCATAAAGAACCTGTTCATATCAAATGCAGCGGGTGGAATGAACCCCGACTTTGAAGTGGGGGATGTGATGTTCATCAATGACCATATCAACCTGATGCCCAATCCACTGATCGGAACTCATCACAAGGAATATGGTGACAGGTTTCCCGACATGAGCGAAGTGTACGACGGGCAACTGATCCGGAAGGCATTGGCATCCTCCACACGTCAGCAGCTGCGCGCTCATAAAGGTTGTTACGTAGGTGTCACAGGGCCGACACTGGAAACCCCGAAAGAGTATGAATATTTCAGGATCATTGGTGGGGATGCAGTGGGAATGTCGACGGTACCTGAGGCGATTGTGGCGCACCAGATGGGAATGAAGATTTTTGCAGTATCGGTCATCACTGACCTGGGTGTACCCGGGAAAATCGAGAAGATCTCTCACGAACTTGTGCAGCAGGCAGCAGAAAAAGTAGCTCCCAAACTTGTAAAGGTCATATCAGAGATCGTAGCAGGACTGTAACCCCGGATGAGAAAAAAACGAGAGGATGGATTTCAGAGTAGCAGGGTGGCCGCTCTTTCAGTAGTGCACCTGGTTCATGATGTCTATACCTCTTTCCTCGCCCCTGCCCTTCCAAAGATCATAGAAAAACTGGGCATGAGCTATGGGATGGCCGGACTCCTGGCCGTGATCCAGCGCATCCCGTCGCTGTTCAACCCACTGATGGGAATCATTGCCGAGCGGCCCTCCATGAAATACCTGGTCATTGTATCCCCGGCGATTACCGCTGTGGCAATGAGTCTCATAGGTATCGCCCCCGGATATATTTTCCTGGCGATTCTTCTTTTCGTATCAGGCATCAGTTCCATGATGTGGCACATACCGAGCCCGGTGATGATTAAATTCCTTTCGGGCAAACGTACCGGTAAAGGAATGAGCTATTACATGGTGGGGGGTGAACTTGCACGTACACTCGGACCACTGATCATATTGGGAGTTATTGAATTATGGGGACTGGAAGGCACATGGAAAATGATGCCCCTGGGGTTTGTGGCTTCATTCGTGCTCTATCTGAATTTCAGGAATGTGGACATCAAACCCTCTGAAAACAGTCACCTGGAAGGAAACTACTGGAGAATTTTCAGACGGTTTTCAGCCGCATTCATACTGACAGGCGGATTCACATTTTTCCAGGCAGGGATGAAAGCTTCACTTACCTATTACCTTCCCACTTTTCTTACTGACAGCGAGGGACATTCACTTGCGTTTGCAGATATCTCCCTCACTGTGCTTCAATTGGCTGGGGCTGCAGGTGCGCTTTTTGCAGGAACCATCAGCGACCGCTTGGGAAGGGCCCAAACCCTGTTAATCATCAGTATGATCACTCCACTGTTGATGCTTGTTTTTTTAAATGTCGAAGGAGGGTGGATCATCCCGGTACTGATCCCACTGGGCTTTTTTCTCTTTGCACCCACTGCAGTGATGATGGCCATGGTACAGGACCTGCACACGGAGAAAAAAGCTTTTGTAAATGCCATTTACATGACCATCAATTTTTTTATCAGCTCCCTGGTGATCCCCATGGTGGGTGTGATTACAGACCATTTTGGATTCCGGACAAGCTATATGGCATTCAATCTGCTCGCTTTTGGTGCAGTAGGAATCGTGATGTATACACGGAAAATGATCGACAGGGTTTCATCCGGTTGATGATGGCAGCCAATTCTCTCTGAATTTTGCTTACTTTACAATATAAATTACAATCAAGTCAAATTGTTGCAAAAGGTTACATATCCGTGGCCCAGGTTCGGCTCCAGATTTCTTGTCTTTTTGGTGTTGCTATTCTTTTCATCATGTTATGAAGAGGTCGTTTTTCCCGAACCCGATGCAGACCTTTTTGAACTGCTGGTAACCGGGGAAACAGAACAATTTATATACGAGAGCCGGGACACCAGCTATAGTGTGAATAGTGAACAGCGGTTGCTCCTGCTAAATGGCACAGCAGTTGAACTTGATGAGATCCGGGTCCGGGGAAAGAGCGCACTTCGCTTCAGAAGAAAAAGCTACGCCGTATTCCTTCACGCGCCTGTGTTTGTTGAAAGCAGGGATGGAACCTATACAAAACAACTCACCAGGTTCAAGCTGATCGCCCTGGCACAGGACTATACCTATATCGAGAACAGGATCGCTTTTGGGATTATGGAGGAAGCAGGCCTGATGCCCCTGTTCTACAAGTTCGTGGAGTTCAGGATCAATGGCGCAACCCAGGGAGTATACCTGCTGATCGAGGACCCGGAACAATATTACAGGGAAAATGGCAGTGAATATATCATCAGGCGGGGATACAATCATAGAATTGATGATGCCGCATATTTTCCCTCCTCCCGGTTTATTGCTGAAGAGGAATATCAAAGAAGGTTCCTCGAGATTTATGAAGCCCTCCCCAGGATGGAAGGATTGGAGCTTTTCAGTTATATTGCTGAACGGCTGGACACTGAACAATATTTCTTTAAAATGGGCATCGACTATCTCCTCATGAACGGTGATTATACCGATGAAGTATACCTGTATGCACGCGTGGAAGAAGATGCCACACGGTTCCGACTGATTCCATGGGATTATGACGATATTTTCAAAGAACAACCGCACGAAGTGGGTGTGACCTGGGGAACAGGGACCCTCTATGGGAAACGTACCTACACATCTATGCAGGACATCACCGACGAAATCGGTGAAAAACTGATCTTCTCCATAGAAGATGATCTCGATTATACCATTGCCATCGACCCGGTACTTTACCAACAGTATATCAATGCACTTAAAAGACTGACTGACATCCTGGACAATGACCTTATCGACAGGGTATTTGATGAAACGGAAATAGAACTCGGAACATTTTACGATGCTCCTCCCGTGATCGATCAGTCCAGGTATGATAAGGACCATACCACCAGGGAATTGTGGGAGGAGAATATGACCGGAAAAAAACGTATATTGGAAGAACGCCTGGTTTCCATTAATAATGCACTCGGGAAATGACCCAACGACGCACACCATGATCAGACAATGCATACCATTCTTCCTTTTCATTATCCTGACGGCAAGTTCCTGTGAAAAAATGCCGGCAGACATGCGGCTGGACGAATTAAATGACAAAGGAGAATACACCGGGGGCATCTCTGTCAGCGTCGGCGAATATGAAGGATATCCGGTACGTGAACTAATTGTAAACGGGGACAGGCACAACATGGATGCACCCCTGGAACTTTTTGAAGCAGGTTTTTATTCATTACAACTGGCGTATAAGGTCGAAACATCACAGGTAAAGAAAACCATCAGGATTGTGATCCTCGATCGGGAGAGGGGTACAGCCGAATGGGGGTTGAAAAAATGGTCCCCAAAAAATGTTATCTGCCAGAAACAACCTGGAAAAATCACACTGGTTCATCCTCCTGTATACCCTGTTGGCGTGAAGGTTCCCGCTATTTTGATTGCAGGTGATGGCATCACCCAGACAAGAACCAACTTGCGCGTAGAGGCCGGAGCAACAACTTTCAATATCAAAAATGGAATTGGTTCCTGGCTGTTTTCTCCTGAAGAGATGAATGAAACTCTGCGGATCGGCGACCAGGAAGGTTTTGTAATTTCAGCCACCCTTTCCGGCCAAAGCCCGGAACTGCTTAACGGTGATCTGACAGGAGACTCGATTACCCTTGGTAAGTCCATCTACAGAATCACTGGTGATCTGAATATTCCGACACACCTTACACTGGTCATAAATCAGGGTGTGTTTATTACTGTTGACCCGGGAGTGAATATTTATAACAAGGGAAATGTCATCATCAATGGAACCCCGGAAGCACCTGTGACAATCACCTGTTCCGAATCCGATCAGTTCTGGGGAGGATTTATCAGTACAGCCGAAGGAAATTCGATCCGCGCTAAGCACACGATTTTTTGTCAGAGCGGGTACCATACAGGCGACAATTTCTCCTACGGTCATGCCAAAAGGCAGGCCCTTTTTTACATGCAGGATGGCCACCTGGCCTTACAACATTGCTACATGACCGACCATGCAGGACAGGTATTCTATCCTGTAAACAGCTCAGTAGAAATCAACGCAAGCCTGGTACAACGCGCCAAAACCGGGGGACAGATCAACCAATCGGAACTGTTGATCCGCAATGCTGTATTCACTGATTTTCCGGATGATAGCCCTACTTATCGTGACGAAGACAACGATGCCCTCTATCTCATGGGAAGCAATGCCTTGATCGATCAATCATTTTTCATGTATGCAAAGGATGATGGATTAGACAGCGGAGGAAGCGAAGGCGGATCGATACTGGTCACAAACTGCCATTTCGAAGCCACATTTCATGAAGGAGCAGCGCTGTCAAGTGGCGGAGATGTGGTGAAAACGCACTCCTTTATTCAGTGCACATTTTATAATTGCGGACAAGGAATTGAACTGGGTTACAGCAGTCAAAACCATCATGTACTGATCGATTCCTGCCGTTTTGTTGAAAACAATATAGGGATCAGGTACGGCGACAATTATACTAGTCAGCATGCAGGAAGAATGACCGTCACCAACAGCTTCAGCATACATAATTTTGATAAGGATGTCTGGAATATGGTACGAACCAACTGGAATGCCGACACGATGAAAATGCAATTCGACAATGTAACTGTCTCCCAGCCCAATGAAATTTACCCTGATTTGAACATCTATGAATAATCAAGTTGCTATATTTTCCCTGAAGCACAGCATAGGATTGATCATTTCAATACTCCTGCTTTCCTCCCCGGTACTCGGCCAGGAAACCAAGGTGATCAGGGATATTAAAATCTGGACTGCTGCAAAAATTGAAAAGTCACTTGGCAAGGACTGGAAAATTTCCCTCGAAGAGGAATTCCGGTTCCAGAAAAATGCCACACAGGTCGGTGAATATTTTACGGAACTTGATGTAGAATACAAAGTGGACAGGAACATCTCGATTGAAGCCGGGTACAGGTATGCCCGCAACAGGAAGAAAAATAAATCATTTGAAAACAGGAGCAGATACAATGTTGATCTGAAATACGAAGGAAATATAAATTACTTTTCTTTCCGCGCCCGTGTCAGGTATACAAAAGAGATTGAAGGCATGCAACTGCTTGATCATGCGATCCCGTATGAAAAATATTTCCGGACCAGGATTGAGTTAAGGTACAACCGGCTGGAAAGGTTGGTCCCTTACATCAATGGCGAATTATTCCAGCTACATGAAATGTATGAATACCCCTCCTTCGATAAATACCGGGTACTGGGCGGACTACGCATGGATGCAGGCAAGACCGGGGAGTTCAACATAGGATACGGTATAATCAGGGAGCTGAATACGTACATGCCCTACACCTACAATCTGCTGAAACTGAATTATACTTATGAATTCTAAATGCGATTACCCGGAAACATAGGGCTGATGGGCATATGGATTGTATTCCTGTTGATCTGCTCATCCTGTTACGAGGAAATTGTCGTGGAGAAAGAGCTGCAATCCAACCCACATACACTTCTTACGATCAATCACATTGATGGAATCACGGACCTTGCAAATAACCGTGTATTGTTTACTATAAGTGGAACTGAAATTGATCTTTTCAGAGCCGAAATTCAGTATAATAAATATTCCCAACTAGTTTTTAATGGAATTCCTCTTCAGAATGACACAGTAAATGATCTCGGCAGCATAGAAACAAATCAATCCTATACTTGTATCTGTCAATCAGGGAGTCATACCGATACCTTCTCGGTGGTATTCTCTTCATTGCCCCTGATCCATATTTTTACAGAAGAAAAGATTATCGACGAGCCCAAATCCTTCTGTAAAATGCATATGCAGTATGACGATCCACATGATGGCAGTGAGCAAATCTACCAGTTCAGCACCAATGCCGGCATTGAGATTCGTGGGGCATCCTCCAGGCGTTACAGCAAGGTATCCTATGGAATTGAATTGTGGAAAAACAGTTCTGAAGAAGACTATAAAACCAGTTTGATTGATATGCGTCCCTCTGAAGATTGGATTCTCGATGCCATGTATATCGATGATTTGCGAATGAGAAACAAACTGTCTTTTGATATCTGGAAACGCATCAACCAGGGGGATACAATATACAATGATACAAAATACATGGGCATCAACTGCAGGTTTGTTGAACTGGTCATCAATAACGAATACATGGGGCTCTATTGTCTGAATGAAAAACTTAGCCAGGATCTGCTTGGCTTTGCCCATGGCCAGTTCCTTAAGGGAGGTCTCATTTATAAAGCTGTTGAATGGTCAGAAGGCGCCACAAAATTTGAATCCCTCCATGCACCACCGAGCAACAGTTTTTTCTG
>CAZPTO010000099.1:0-9585 GCA_964589155.1 uncultured Bacteroidaceae bacterium
ATCACAAATGTAGTGAGAATGGAATCTGAGAGCACATATTCGACGAGGCATTCTTTATGATTTAATTCATCTTGTATTTGCATCGGCGATATGAAGTCTTGGCTATATTTTAAGTTAAAATAGTTGGGAAAATTATTTTCAAGAGAATCCAATAATGAATTATATCTATTCTTTAGTTTTAGATAGGATTGATTATAATTTGCTATTACTTTTTCATTCGGATTTTCTTGGGACCTTTTTTTGTATATTAATTCTGATATGTGATTTAATTCCTTTTTTAACGAATCTTCTAGAATTTTTAAATTATTGGGTAAATCCGAAAATTTTATTGCTTCGCCACTTTTTATTTCAGAATATAAAGAAAACGCCTTCATGTTTTCTGCATATAAGAAGGCCTTAAATAAGTCTTTTTTATCATTGGTTACTTCATATAGTCTGACGGCCACATCGATAGCTTCGTGAATTATTGATATACTAGTACCAGATTCAATAAAAACACTTTCTTCATTGCGCATATGAAGTCTAAAGACCATTAAATATTCAATACTTTTTGAAAAATTGTTTAATGATTCTATTAAATATTCCAGTTTATTATTTTGATAATATAATTTTAAGGCAGCATTGCCGTAGAGTCTATGAAAATCAATAATTGTTCTATTAAAAGATTGCTCATTTAAAATGTTCTGTGCAGGATCTGAATTTTCAATATTAGAGTCCAGATTATCAATTACCTTAGATAACCAATCTATACAGCTTACGAAGTCATCTTTCAAATAATGTATATTGCCAATTAAAAGATATGTCTGATATAGTTTTTCAAAATGAGTAGTCTTTCCTTCTTCCTTATGATTAATGTTCTGTAATAAGTAGTCAAGAGCTTTATTAAGATCTCCTAATTTTGTATAAATTACGGCTGCTCTATAATTATAAATTAATAGATATTTATATCTGTTTTCTAGATGTCTATCGTAAATCTCCTTTGCAAATTCAGTTTGGTTTAAAGCTTCTAATAATTTGTCTTTATTTTGGTAGGCTTCAGCTAAATACATATGATAATTGAAAAGAAGTTCATACA
The DNA here is from genome assembly GCA_964589155.1 of uncultured Bacteroidaceae bacterium. GTDB lineage: Bacteria > Bacteroidota > Bacteroidia > Bacteroidales > M55B112. The sequence continues at coordinate 1,076 of CAZPTO010000099.1, forward strand.
TCATATCTTTTTGCACGTGTCCAATATTATCATCTTTTAACTCGAAGTTTCTCAGGAATTCAATTGCTTCATCATTTCGATTTTGCTCAACTAGAATATTACCAATATTGACGTAAACTTGTGCATATTGATAATTCTCTGTACTCTGATGGTTTTCAAAGAATTCCAAACAATATCTATAATAAAGTTCAGCTTCTTTATAATCTGAGTAATCAAAATATATGTTTGCTTTAGTATTATAGACATAACCCATATATGGTGAGCTTGGGTTATTTGAGACAAAGTATTTTTCGGCTATACTTAGATGATGTAAAGCTCTTTTGTAATTATTCTTATTTCTATATACTGCTCCTAAATTTGCGTTTGTTATAGCAGTATTTTCATCATTAACTCCATAGTAAGCTTCTTGATAGTGTAATATCTTTTTATAATAATGCTCAGAACTATCATATTGTCCAATATTAAAGAAATCATAAGCAATAGTATCTAAACTTTTAATCGTTTTGCTTCTAAAAATTGAATCCTTATCCTGGGCATTAGAATTGAGGATCAAGAATGATCCTAGTAGTGCTATAGAAATTATTTTAGATAATACTTTTTCCATCTAAAAAATATTCATGCCTATATAAATATTGCAGCAAGGTAATTTAAAAATCTCATTTTTTCAAAATTTTAATACACACAAAATCAGTGTGTTATGATTTTTTTTCATTTTTTTTCATTTTTTTGGGTAACGTTTTCTGGTGATTTGGAATAAAGGGTTGAACGATCAACAAAACAAGTATTAACCCTAATTGAAAAAACGTCATGAAAACTTCAAAAACAAACATCGAGAATTTTGCAACAGATGCAATGACCCAAGAAGAAATGAATTTTCTAACAGGTGGAGGAGAACCTATGGATATGATTATTCCTCCCAGGTAGTAAAAAAAATTCCAGAAGCTGTTTATAAATTGATTCAGCAGATTGAGATAATACTTCGATATTACTCAAGGGAAACTATCCAGTCACGGAAACGTCCGGGCTGTAGCAAAAAAGGAAACAATTACCGGTGGCATACGATGTATGCGGGGCCGGATGACATACACTCAGTCATGAGAGGAAGCAGACCGCTGCTATTTGATGGTGGAGTCGAGCGTTCCGGACCAGGAAACTGGGAAGGTACAATTTCGGAACACCCGTGAATACACGGATCCTGCGGAAGATGATCCAGATCATGAAGCTGGGAAGGATCGCAGCCAGGCATTGAAGCGTGCCCGGAAGTGCGAAGCTCAAGGGGAGCATGTGTACAGGAAATCCAGGTTGACAAAAAAACGAAACCTGAATACCCCTCCTGGAACACGGATCTCTGAAGGCGACGCGAATAAATGCACGCAAGGATCCATACACTGGGACCAGAGATGTCTGAAAGCGCAACGCTCAGAAAGAGCAGCGAACAGGAGCAATCCGGGGAATCACAAAATGTAACCGGCGGATGCCTGAAAGCACAACGCTCTGAAAGGGCAGTGAACCTGGCAGAAAAGTGAAGGAGCATAAGCTCAGACTTCTGAATACCATAATGTTACTGGGAGAGATCCAGGTAACCCCGGGGTAGAATGAACAGCGAGCTGATCATTGACAACCTATGATGAGAGAATATTTATGAAAAACAGATACATATAGTTATGAAACGAGACAGGCACATTATCCAGAAGTACCTCGATCATGACCTATCAGACAAGGACATGAAGAGGTTCGAAGCGGATCTTGAAACCAGTCCCGAGCTTCAGGCAGACCTGGGTTTGCACCAGGAGATTAATGAAGCACTGGCCGATACGGAAGTATTGAGCTTTAGGGATCAGCTGACAGATCTGCGGAAAGAGACCAAGAAGGACGGAAAGAATGCGAAAGCACCGATCCGTTTCAACAAGCCCTGGCATTATGCTGCATCAGCAGCCATTGCCCTGATCCTGGCCATCGGCCTTGCTTCAGTACTTGACAGGCCACTGAGCAACAAGGATTTGCTTAAAAAGTATTACAAACCTTACGAGGTGGCACTGATGAACAGGTCGCTCAACGAAAATTTGACGGCAGAGGAAAACATGATGGTAGAGACCTACCTCACTAAGGCCAGCCTTTTCTACCAGGAAGGGGATTTCGAAAATGCCATTGAGCACTTTGAGCTGTTCCTCGAGAACCAGCCAAACGATGCCGGCGCACAACTTTACCTCGGTATCTCTTTTTACGAAGAGGACAGGTATCACGACGCCGAAGCATCACTGACCAAAGTGGTCGATCACCAGGACAACCTGTATGTCGACAAGGCAGAATGGTACCTGGGACTCTGTTACCTGGCACTGAACGAGAATGACCGCGCACGCAGAAAGTTTGCCGGACTCGCATCAGGGAACAGTGACAAGGCTGAGGAAGCGAAAAAATTGTTGCGCAAGATAAAAGTGCGCGAGTAAACAAAGACTTCTTTAAGAGAATCAGCAAGAAAACAGTGGCAGAACTGTAGTGAATGAAAGAGGCTGTAATGGACGAAAACCCCACATACGAGGAGTTGATGGCTGCAAACCGTAAGCTCAGGGAGAAGGTGGATTGGCTGGAAGGCGTCTACCACACCCACCGCGATGCAGGATTGCAGGTCAGATCAAGGTTCCTGTCCAATATCACTCACGAGATCAGGACACCCATGAACGCAATCCTCGGGTTTTCAGACTTGCTGACAAACAGTTCTCTTACAGATACCGAGCGGGAGGAATATGTTGAGTACATCTCCCATAACAGTAAAACGCTCTTAAAAGTAATGGATAATATCATCGACCTGACACTCCTCGAGACCAACAATCTCGAAATGAAAAAGGAGGAGGTCTTCGCCGAAGACCTGTTCAGGGAGATCTACGAGTTTTATAACTCAAAGGTCGTCAGGGGGATGAGTTACAGGGTGGCGCTACTGATGTCGACACCCACCAGGTACAGACGGATCACAGTCGACGCCGATGGCTACAGGCTGCACAGGATCCTCGACAACCTGGTCAGCAACGCGGTCACCCAGCAATCAAAAGGGGTGGTCGAAATGAAGATGGATATCAGGGACGAGAAGCAAGTCCTTTTTACCATCGTCAGCGAAAGAAATGAGCTGCTCGAAGAAAGAGCTAAAATGATCTTTGAAAATAATGGTGACACGGATGACTGGCACAATCACCTCGATTCCACGGGCCTGGCCTACAAGCTGGCACGTGACCTGGCAAAAGCCATGGGTGGTTCTGTCAGACTGGTGCAGGTAGACGAGAAAAGAATTGGAGTGTGTATGGAACTACCGGTTAAGAAGATCGGTTATACCCAAAAGCAAGACACCCAAAAGAAGATATCCACGCTGTTGAATTAACGGGATTGATGAAGGGCCCCAATTAGGGTTAGATCGTTCAAAATATTAAAAGGGCAGATCATCAAATCCCGAATCATCAGCAGGTGGATCCTGAGGAAAGGGAGCATTGTTATCGTCAGAAACCTGTGGATCCGATTCTTGCATGCCGGAAGTATTAGGGGTAATACTTGTTGATTGTTCGTTTTCAATTTTCCAGGCGTCGAGATTGGTGAAATAGGAGGTCTGACCATCTTTCTCCCACTTTCTTCCGCGGAGGTTGAAACTTACCTTCACCTGGTCGTTGATATTCAGCCCGTCAAGTAAACCCGTTTTGTCCTGTACAGCCTGGAATTTGATGTATTCGATGAACTCAAATCCCGTGTTGTTGGTCTCTTTAACTTCCAGGATAAACTCTCGTTTCTTGAATTTGTCTGTTACTTGCTGGGTTGGAAAGATCTCGACGATCCGTCCCGAAATTTCAAAGCTCATATGTTCATTGTTTGTTTAATTCATGACAAAACTAATAAAAAGGACTGCAATATTTTTGCAGTGAAAGATTAATAAAGAAGAAAAGCCAAACAATTGAGAAGTAAAAAGCCAGGTTAGCACTACGCCAACCTGGCTTTTTCAATGATTAAAAAAAATGCAGATTTTCTATTATTCGACTGGAAATCTTCTACTGCGCTACATCAAGCAATTCAACTTCAAAAATCAACACCGCATTCGGTGGAATAGTCGGTGAGGGCGGACGCTGACCATAGGCAAGTTCTGAAGGAATGTAAAATTTGTATTTTGATCCTACACTCATCAGCTGCAATCCTTCGGTCCAGCCCGGAATTACCTGGTTCAGTTTGAAAGTCGCTGGTTCGCCACGCTCCACGCTGCTATCGAATACCGTACCATCGACAAGCGTACCGTGATAATGAACCGTTACCTGTGATGTATCAACGGGCATCGGACCGTCACCTTCCTGAAGTGGTTCATACTGTAATCCTGATTCTGTGGTGAAGACACCCTGGCGCTGTGCATTTTCAGTAAGAAAATCCTCGCCTTCCTGTGATTTCTTATTCATTACGCCCTGGATCAACTGCATCTGCAGCATTTCCACTGTTTGTGCATCGAAAACCGATGAATCATTCAGCACAGTATTGATGCCTGACCCGACCAATGAGGGTTCAATTCCGTCAAACATGTCAGTAGTCTGGTAACCAATGGAAAGACCCAGGAAATAACTCAGTGAATCCCAATCATTTTCAAGATTTATCTGGGATTCAGACTTGATCTGCTCACCGCCGACAAAGCCGTTCACAAGATATCCTCCGGCAAATGCAACAATCGCTATGATGACTGTTGTTAATGTTTTGTTGTTCATAATGGATAATTAAAATTTAATTAAGTGAAGCTGCGAAGTTAAGAAAAATTTTTCACGGCACGAGTGATCTCCCTTTTACCGGGAGGACCGGGTATTTTTTTTACCCTGAATCCGGCAGCTTCCAAGTGCCTTCTTACCTGGCCGCGAGCAGAATAGGTTGTCAGCACCGCCCCGGCTGCAGCAAGACCGAACACTTTCCTGAACAGTTCAACGCTCCAGAGATCCGGCTGGACTTCGGGGGCAAAAGCATCAAAATAGATCACATCGAATGTTCCCCCGGGAGAGGCATCCCTGAAATCTGCTTTTTCCTTGTAAATCGTGAAATCCGGGCTGACCTTAACCTCCTCGTTCCAGGCACACTCATGGATCTTGTTGAAAATCTCCGGATCGTCACATCCCGAAAGCAGGGAGAGATTCAGGAGTTCCTTTTCTGAATTGGTGACAGGATACTTTTCAACTGCATGATAAAACACGTTCCGCCCGGTCCTGGCAGCATGAATATAGGTTAACAACATATTCAGCCCGGTTCCCATGCCATATTCCAGTACCCGCACAGGATCTTTCTCTGAATATAGCAACCCCGCCTGGATGTAGATATGCTCCGACTCCTGAACGGCACCATGAATGGAATGGTAATGCTCGCCCAGTTCAGGAACAAATATCGTATGGGACCCGTCACCGGTTTTGACCAGCTTTCTGTTCATAATCCAAATTTAGGCTTTTCTTTTCCAAATACCTATCCCAGGATAATACAGGCATGACAGCCTGGATATGAATTGATTTAACAACCCGGCAGGAATGTTAATAACTAATCAGAAAGCCTCTGTATATATACTGTAAATTCGTATGAAAATGATGGTCAGGGTATACATTGAATAGCAGAAGGGGCAGTGGGGAAGCTGTTGAAGACCAGCAAGGGTGATAATCATGACGGTCACCTTTTATGGTAAAAAAGATTGATCTCTGCAGCACATTTTGTTGATCTGAAATGACCCCCGATGCGTGTCTGATCAATGCCGGACCTGAAATATTAGTGAACACTGCCAGCTTTTTCTGGAGATTGCTGGTAAGCCTGTCTGAGAAACCCGGGGCAGGTGCGATAGAAAGGAATTTGAGCTGTTGAAGCCCCGGTTTTCAGAAGGGTTCTTTGAATAACGAAATCAACTTAGTAAAGCAACCGCCTGTCTTTAACTCCTGTCTCTACCAAGGGTTAGAATTTGCTGCAATTACTGACAGGTGCGTGCCCGGATTCAGGAGGTCCGGGCTTTTTTTTTCTTCCTGCCTTAAATATGTACATTTGTGGTTCGCTTACTAACCGTACAAATTAATATTGAATATGAAACCTACTTTATTAGTCCTGGCAGCAGGAATGGGAAGCCGTTATGGTGGACAAAAGCAAACCGATGCGTTCGGACCCTCCGGGGAAACCATTACCGATTATTCTATTTTTGACGGTCTGAAAGCCGGATTCGGCAAGGTGGTATTTGTGATCGCTCCACGCATGGAGGAAGAGTTTAAAACTGATTATATTAAAAGATTTCCTTCAGATCTGCAGGTAGAATATGTGGTCCAGGATGTAAAAAATGTCCCTGAAGGGTTTACTGTCCCTGAAGAAAGGGTAAAGCCCTGGGGCACTGCCCATGCTGTCCTGATGGCAAAAGATGCTATCAGCGAACCCTTTGCAGTGATCAATGCAGATGATTTTTATGGCCGGGAATCCTACCGGATCATGCATGATTTCCTGGTACAGGCCCAACCCGGAGAATATAGCCTGGTAGGTTTCACACTTTCAAAGACCGTCTCTGAACACGGTTCTGTGGCACGTGGCATATGCGAGACAGATGAAAATGAATATCTCACTGATATCGTGGAACGGACCAAAATCTTTAGCAAGGATGGCAGGATATGGTACGAGGACGAGCGAGGAAGTACGCATGACCTCTCTCCCGATGCGAAAGTGTCGATGAACCTGTTTGGCTTTACTCCTGATATTTTCGGGCACCTGGAAAGCCAGTTCCGGGCATATATTGAAAAGAATATCAACAGTGCCAAGGCTGAATTTTTTATCCCTTACGTTGCAGATAACCTCATTCGCAATCAGGAAGCATCCTTCAAAGTCCTGGGCACTCCCGAGTCATGGTTCGGTGTAACCTACCAGGACGACAGACCACATGTACTGAACATGATCAACAGGCTGGTTGAAGAGGGAGTCTATCCCACACCGCTCTGGAAATAGCAATGGAACAGCTGATCAAAGAGCTGCTGACGGCTTACGGTTTTGCACCTTCTTCCATGAAGGTAACACCCATTCGACAGGGACGTATTCATGATTCCTACCTGGTTGAGCACATTGATGCGCCTGGCCCGCCGCTGGTCCTTCAGAAAATGAATCACCACGTGTTCAGGGATATCCCCGGACTTATGAAAAATATGGAACTGGTCTCTGAGCACATTGCTTTTAAGAACAGGAAGGCAGGTAAGGATCCTGCCAGGAATGGAATCCTGCTGGTGGAGGCTGAAGGGGGTAAAAGCTATGTGGGCAATGACGAGTCGGGATACTGGCGCATGTTCTGGTTCATTGAAGATCAGAAAAGCTACGAGATTGCATCGAATGAAAACACTGCCTTCGAAGGTGGTAAGGCCATTGCCCATTTCCAGGCCATGCTTACCGATCTTGACCAGGAAAGGATTACGGATACCATTCCCGGTTTTCATAACCTGGACACACGGGTAAGTCAACTGAAAGAGGCCGTGGCACATGCCCCGGCAGAGCGGCTGAAAAAAGCTGGTGCCCTGATCGGCCTGGCGGAAAAATATGTCGTGCCGGTTGCGAAACTGTATGCAGCTTCCAGGGAGGGCGATGTGCCGGTACGGATCACACACAACGATACCAAATTCAACAACATCCTCTTTAGCCGGGAGGATAAGGTGACCTGCCTGATCGACCTTGACACAGTCATGAAAGGATATGCCTGGTTTGACTTTGCAGATGCACTTCGCACCTGCGCCAGCCTGGCTACCGAGGAGGAGACCGACATGGAGAAGATCGGGTTTGATATAGCTATTTTCAGGGCATTTACAAAGGGATATCTTTCAGAAGCACATCGTTTCCTGACAAATGAAGAAGAGGCATTGCTGCATCTTGCACCGATGGCATTTACTTATATTCAGGCCATCAGGTTCCTGACCGATTACCTGGATGGAGACGTTTACTATACAACCGGCAGGAAGGATCAGAATCTTACAAGGACCGCAAACCAGTTCACACTATTGCAAAGCATCCTGCGTCAGCAGGAGGAAATGAAAAGGATCGTTAAAGATGTGCTTGAAGAACTGGTGACCCGTCAGGATATGGAGATGCAATAAATGGGTGCTTGTTTTTTGTCATATTCGATGAAAAGAAGCTAAATATGTATATTTATAAAGCGTACCATGTTTATTCATAAAGAGCACCATCTTGTATTATAATGAGTACAATATATATGTATAAGGTACATCCTCACTATTAAAATGTAGAATTCATGAAATACGCACAGACACTTTTCCTGGCACCACTATTGTTTTTGTACACCTCCATCGCAGCCCAGGAGCTGCCTGCATGGCAGGATCCTGAAATCGTGCAGGTGAATCGTGAACTCCCGCGTGCCACCATGTTTTCTTTTGAAAACAGCGCGCTGGCGCTTGCGGGAGAAAAAGAGGCTTCTTCGAATTTTTTATCACTTAATGGTACATGGAAGTTTCACTATTCAGAAAATCCGGCAGACCGGCCGCAGGATTTTTATAAGCCCC
>CAZPTO010000100.1:0-9569 GCA_964589155.1 uncultured Bacteroidaceae bacterium
AATAAAAGGTAAAATTAAAATTTATAATTTATTTTTTTTGTTAAATTTGTGCGCAAACAATTAATGAAATTCCCCATGAGAAAAGTAATTCAGCCAATATTGATCATCGCAATCTTTGTTTTAGGTTACTTGATTGTTGAAAGTATTATGCGCCCGATCCGTTTTCAGCGTCAGGTTGAAGTACGCGAAAATGCTGTCATAAATAAGCTGGTTGACATCCGTGAAGCGCAAAAAGCCTATAAAGATGTGTACAAGAGATACACTGGCAGCTTCGATACCCTGAAAATGTTCCTTAGAAATGATTCTTTCACAGTAACAAAAGCGATCGGTCAGATACCAGAAGATTGGCTGGAAGAATTAGGACTTGAAGAGGCAAGGAAAAAGGCCATCGCGGAAAACGTGATTGTTCGTGAGACCACCAAACGGCAGGTACGTGACTCGCTCTTCGGTGCTGACTACCCGGTCGACTCGATGAAATATGTTCCTTTCACCGATGGAAAAACCTTCGAGATCGAATCCAATGAGATCCTGACTTCCTCCAACCTGATGGTGCAGGTTGTAGAGGTAAAAGCATATTACGATGACTTTTTGAAGGGATTGAATGAACAACTGGTAACGAACTACAAGGATCAGCAGATCAGGCTGACAGGTTTTCCCGGAATTAAATTTGGCTCACTGGAAGAAGGTACTCTGTCAGGAAACTGGGAATAGCGGTTTAAACGTCTATTTCTAATGCAGGTACATAGTATCATATCCAATACCATTTCAGAGGAAATTCTTGATTCAGGACATTTATCCATCCGTTTTATGGCGGATGGATTTTCTTTGCTCCTGGAAGACAGGTACTATAAGCCTGTTGTGCTGAACAGGTTTACTGAGGATATGCCGATCAGCTCAAAAAGTCATCTGCTGACATGCGAAGACTGGTTGAACCGGCACACGTTGCTGGAAAAATTCATTGGCGAGATCACCCTGGTTGCAGATACTATACCAACTGCCCTTGTCCCCGAAGCACTTTTCTCGGAAAAGGATAAATACCTGTACCTTGAACCGGTCACGCGCCTGCACGCCGGCGAAAAGGTTGATTTCAAGGCTGTGAAGAACAGGCCTTTCCTTATCGTTTACGCAATTCCTGCAGACTATTTATTGCTGGCTGAAAAGTTTGCAGGTACAGTGCGGATCAAATCACCTGCTGAAGTGCTGTTTTCAGTTTCTGACCAGGTGAATGCTGCCGATCACCAGCGTGGATTTGCGTTGCTGGAAGTGCAACAGGGGTATATGGGAATCCTGATGATCAGGGATGATGCGCTGCAGATCGCCAATCACCAGCAGCTTGGACAACAGGAGGAGCTGGTTTACCATACGCTGAATACCTTTCAGCAACTGGAGTTCGACCGGAAAAGCAGGCCATTGTTTTATGCCGGGGTTCCTTGTGGTGAAGTATTGGCGATGTTAGGGAAATACGTCCGCGAAATAACGCCCCTTCCCTACCACATCAGTGAGATAGACAAAGACGCAATAAATGAACATGTTTTATTGGCAGAGGCAACACGGTGCGAATAATCAGCGGCACATATAAAGGTAAACAGATCCATCCGCCGGCAAATTTCAGAGCAAGACCCACCACTGATTTTGCCAAAGAGGCACTTTTCAATATCCTTGAAAACCATTTCGATATCGAGGAATTATCCGTGCTTGATCTTTTTGCAGGCACAGGCAGCATTACTTATGAATTTGCTTCCCGGGGCGCCAGGCGCATTTCGGCTGTGGAGATGAACTCCACTCATTTCCGGTTTATACAGAAAACAATTCAGGAGCTCGACTTCTTCCAGGTGAATGCAGTGCGTTCAGATGCATTGAAGGTAATCAAAAATCCATGGGAGTCATATAACCTGGCCTTTGCGGACCCTCCTTTCGATTTTGCCGGGCTTGAAAACCTGCCCGAACTGGTCCTTGGAAGTGCACTGATGGATCCGGGCAGCTGGTTCATCCTGGAACACCCGTCAAAGATGCGCTTCAACCATGTCCCCGGGATCTTTGACCACCGGAACTATGGCAGTGTGAATTTCAGCTTTTTTAAGAAGGGGTAACCTGTTACTCAAAGACGTGTTGATACATGTACAGAGCAGGCAAAACTCCTTGAATCCCTATCCTCCAGCGAAGTACAATGCAGGATTATGCTCATTTTGCAGCGAAATTTAATACCGGATGATGCTGATCCCTGTGAAGCAGGTCAGGTCAACCGGACATCCGAACTTTAATGGAAATATAATCAGGGACTTGTGCCAGGACGTATGATTCTTCTTACCCAATTGGGAGAATAAAAGACTCCAGGGGTTCCATGGTAATCATTACACTGGCTCCAGTATCGCTGACCTGTAATTCGAAGTGCTTTGTACTTTGCAAGGCATCATGCAGCTGATACATTCCAATTTTTAATTCCACCTGTGCGATGATATCCTGTGGGATCTTCAATTCGAAACTGGCACCCTTTTGGTCATTAAAATTCACAACCACGAGCAGGCGTTCATCTCCTTTCCAGCGCAGGAAAGAAAACTGTTGATCGCCATATCCGTCGGTGTGTTCCCTGTTGTATGCATGCAACCCGGCATACTGGCCCATGAGTGCATCGCTGGTGATCGTAAAATTCAGCAGGGTCTTATAAAAATCGCGCAGGTCTGATTCCTCTCTTGTCAGCATACCTCCATCAAATGCACCACCATTCATCCATCGCTGATGCGCCGGCACACCCCAGTAATCGAAGATGGTTGTCCTGCCGGATTTACCAAAGCCGGCATCGCCTTCTCCCTTTTCACCCACCTCCTGTCCGAAGTAGACCATCGTGGGAGAGGTACTTACTGTGGCTGACACCACCATGGCTGGTTTGGCTTTTTCGGCTGCTCCGGCAAATTCAGGACTGGCAATGCGGTGTTCATCATGGTTTTCCAGGAAATGGAGCATGTGGTGTTCTATATCTTCCAGTCCGCTGATGATACCGGGAAGATGGTCGGTACTCCCGTGTCCCTGGATGATATTCTTCAGCGTGTCATACATCTCCACCTTGTCGTAGAGGTAATCCATTTTTCCCAGGTGAATATAGTCGCGGTACATTTCCGGGACATAGATCTCGGAGAGCAGGAAGGCGTCCGGGTTTTTCATCTTGATGGATGCGTTCAGATAGCTCCAGAATTCCACCGGGACCATCTGCGCCATGTCGTACCTGAATCCGTCGACATTCTTTTCGAGCCAGTAATGGGCGATCTGTTCAAATTTTTTCCATGAATCAGGAACATCTTTATCTGCCCAGAAGGCAGCATGGTCTTCATATGTCCTGTTTTCATAGCCCTCCGGCAGGGAAGGGAATTCCTTTACGCCGTCGGGCGTCACACCAAAATTGATCTTCACCGTTTCGTACCAGTCGTGCAGGTCCGGCTTTGGTTGCCTGGACCCGTTCCCGGTCCATTTGGCCGGGTACTCATCGAACTTTCCGTCACGCAGCGGATGTGGTTCTCCGCCCAGGGGCAGGAATCCTTCTTCGAAGTCGGGCACTTCAAACCGTTCTCCCGGGATATAATAGAAATTGTTATCGCGTTGATATGCAACCGAGGTATCATCGCCGGCTCCGAAATTCTCAACACCGGGCGGATTGGTAATGGAGTGGTAGTTCCTGGCGACATGGTTCGGGACTATATCGATGATCACTTCCAGGCCTGCTTCATGTGTGCGTTCGATCAGGGCCTCAAATTCTTCGAGTCGTTTCGCCGGATCCTCCGCGAGATCGGGGTTCACATTATAGTAATCCCTGATGGCATATGGAGAGCCTGCCCTGCCCTTGACCACATCGGGATCATCCTGTGAAATGCCAAATTCGGTATAATCCCTGATCACGGCATGGTGCAGCACGCCGGTGTACCAAACATGGGTTACCCCCAGGTTTTTGATCTCCTGCAGCGCTTTATCGTTGATATCATTGAATTTCCCCACCCCGTTTTCTTCGATGGTGCCCCAGGGTTTGTTGGTGGTGTTCGTGTTCCCGAACAGTCGTGGCAGGAGTTGGTAGATGACTACCTTTTGGTCTTGTTGCTTCATCTCTTCATGGGTTCTGCATTGCGGTAAAGTTGCGGCACAGACCAGGCAAACAATGGCGATGTACGCTGCTTTTTTCATGTACTAAAAATAAGCAAATTATTGATCTGACTGCTCCTTTGATCGCCGGAACTATCGGGAAGCAACTTCTTTGCAGTTGTGCCCCGCTGAAGGGCACCTGAAAAACCTGCATTCCCGGGTTGCATGTGTTTAAATGCTGAAATTGCATACCAGCCTCAATGTCTGTGGACCGGACATTCCCAAACTGTTTACCTTGAGATAATGAACTTTGCATAGTGAGAAATGATCTGCCCGGCATTATCTTGTCCTGCCAGTTCCAGGAGATACCAGCCATCTCCCAGTTCTCCGGGAAGAATGATCCTTCCCGTGGAAGGATCCAGTCCACCGTGGTGCACGATTCTTCCGGAGGCATCATAGATTTTGCAGCTTGTCAGAGTAAGTGCGGCCTTATTGCCGGCTGACCATGATATATCCACGAAACCGGATGCGGGATTCGGGTAGACAGATACGATCGCAGCCGGTTCAGCGATCCTGTTCCGGTCTGAAGTAACGCCATAATAGATCGAATACCACCCTTCTTCCGGATCGCGGGAAGTATTCAGTTCATTGTCGGTTGCTTCCAGGTAGAACCTGACCACGCCATTCGAGGAAAGTCCCGGATGAACCGCGCGGTACACGCCATCATTCAGCCTGGCAAGCGGTCGTTCACTGAAAGCATCACCCGAAGAGAAGAACGCCTTTACTTCGGTGATCTCACCGTCGTCCTCAACGAGGAACTGCACCTCTGCATTTTCAGTAAGAACGGGCTGGCTGGCATACAGGAGGGTGATCATGGGATCCACCGGGCGGAGATCGAGCTGGGCCACGGCACTTGAAGACCTGAGACTGATAAACGGCTTGATACCTTTCCTGACATGGGCACCGGCGGCCATCTCAAAGGAATTGTAGAAGTCCTGGTAATCATAACCATAGTCCAGCATCCTGTAAAGGTCATCCGCAGCGGCGCCCAGGATTTGATTCCTGATGCTGTCCAGCCAGGGATCAAGGTGTGTATTGCTGTACGTCTCCGCAATCAGTCGGTCCATGTAGAAAGTAAACCGGTCGCGGTACACCTGGTTCTGCAGGATCCTTTTGGTCAGCGGTCGCGGTTCCCCGTGTTTGGACCAGTCATAGATATTCCTGGTTGTCCAGTCATCATCGGACCACGAGATCCCGAAGGTATTGTCGGGGTCGTAGGGAATGAACTCGAACTTGCGTGTGCCCTCATTGTAATAGAGGTAATAATTGTTTTTGTTGTATGAATATGCATCCCAGTGACCTGCGAGAATCTCCACCGCCAGGTATTTCAGGTAGGAATTGATGTTGAACACCCTGTTCATTTCAAGGGGAAAAATTTCTGCAGTCGTGGTATTCAGAATTCCGATAAAGTGCGCCAGGTCGCTGTAATCATCTGTCTCCTCGTTGATTTTCAGCTCATATGCCCTGCGTCCGTCGTGCTCCTGTTTATACTGGTCCGGGTCGCTCCCCCGGTACACCAGGTCGGCCGGCCACAGGCATTTATACAGGTTGCCATTGTTGTTTCCGAACCGCAGGTCGACAAATTCCTCATCGACATGTTCCACGTTGATATAGAGTCCGTGGTATGCTTCGTTGATATAGAGCCTGACATGGTTGGCGCGGGATCCGGGCACCCCTGCTTTGCGGAACAGGTACCAGCTGAGCAGGGCGCGTGACATTCCGGGATCGTTGTGTTCGCCATTCAGGTTGATCTTCTCCACCCCGTGAAATTTCTGTCCGCGGATAAATGTATTGAGCGACACCTTAAAGGATTTCTTTGCTGAATAGCGCGAAGTGTTCCCGCGGAGGCGGAAGCCGATGGAATCGATGGTTTCGGAGTATGCGCCCCGGCTGAAGGTAAACGTGGCCATGTATTCATGGTCGCTTTGCTCGTTTCCTTCTTCGAGTATGCGTGCCAGGGAGTCGGGATGGATCGTGATATCAACCCGTGCCAGGCTGCTGTTATCGTAGAGGGGTCCGTCATCGGGAAACCTTTCCTGGGCTGAAACAGCCGGGGAGAGCAGGAAGAGGACCGGTATAAAAAACGTGGCAGCCTGTGCCCTGGAAAAAAAATGCATCATACAGCCCAAAGTTACATGCTTTTTTATGTTTTTTCTTTGGGGATATAAAAAAATCACCTATTTTTGCCACGCATTAAAACAATGCGCGTTCACAGAAAATATTGATACCCATAGTTAACATTCTAAAGGTCTGGTAGTTCAGTTGGTTAGAATGCCGGCCTGTCACGCCGGAGGTCGCGAGTTCGAGTCTCGTCCAGACCGCACTTTAGAATAAGAAAACCCCCGTTTCACGAAGGATTCGGGGGTTTTTGTTTTTAGCAGGTGCAGTGAACCATGCACATTTAAATCGCCACTTCACCCGTTACCGGGTGATTACAATGCCAACTACTGCCTTAAGGATCAATGGTAACCGGGTACTGAAATGAGTATCTTCCGGATCCCATTTCAATGATCACATTATTATTGTCTTGTTGGGCATTACCCTTTGTTGTATCATCCAGTTCTGCGCCATTCATTCTCACTTCACTCAAAAGTGCTGAGGGCAATACTACTGTTGCCTCTGTATTGGCTGGTATTTCAATGTTGTAGAAAAAGATTCCATCTTCTAATTTCCAATCGGACTTTATTTTACCATGAATGGATAAATATTCAGATGACACATTTGTTAAGCCTCCCCCGGGATGAGGGCTTAAACAGAATGATTTATAACCAGGAGTTTCCGGGTCCGGAGCTATTCCTGCCACATGACTGTACAGCCACTCTCCAATGGCTCCGTACGCATAATGATTAAAGCTATTCATCCCAACGTTCTGGAATGTCCCATCTGGTTTCTGACCATCCCATCGCTCCCATATGGTGGTTGCACCCTGTGTTACCGGATACAACCATGATGGATATTTCGTTCGGTTCAATAACATAAAAGCGAGATCATCCCGGCCAATATCTGACAGGGTTTCACAAAGCAATGGGGTTCCCAGAAAGCCCGTGGTTAAATGCCTGAATTTTTCAACATCCTGCGCCAGGTAATCAGCTGCCTTATGAACCAGTTGATCGGGTAATAAATCAAAGGAAAGTGCCATAGCATATGCTGTTTGGGTGTGCGATACCAATCTTCCGTTCGGTGTTACAAATTCATCATTGAAAGCCGGTTTAATATTAGCTGCCAGCATTTGATATTTTTCGGCATCAGCTGTTTTACCAAGTATTGTTGCTATTTTACTGAGTAAATTGGTCGTATAATAAAAGTAGGCTGTTGCAATTAGATCTTTTTCCGTGGTTGCGCCCGGGTAACTTGAACTTGTCGAGGCAAATGCCAGCCAGTCTCCAAAATGCGGATCACCTGTCCACAAATAGTCTGATCCGGCCCGATCCATCATATAATTTACCCACGAAACAATGCCCTGATAACTTTCTTCCAAAATCCGGGTATCGCCATAAATCCTATATACTGTCCAGGGAACTATCGCAATCGCATCAGCCCAACCGGTAGCACCCCCGTTTCCCTTCAATACATCGGGAATGACGTGGGGTACTTTTCCATTCGGTAACTGGTCGGCAAGCACATCTTTCATCCACTTTGTATAAAAAGCAGCTACATCAAAGTTATAGGCCGCAGTCATGCTAAAGACCTGCGCATCGCCTGTCCATCCCATGCGTTCGTCCCGCTGGGGACAGTCGGTAGGAACATCCAGAAAATTACCTTTCTGTCCCCATTGTATATTATGCTGAAGCTGATTGATCAGTGGATTTGAGCAACTAAAAGTACCTGCCGGTTTCATTTCAGAATGTACGACAATCCCTTTCACATCAGTAAGATCCGGGAACTGATCGAATCCCTCAAATTTCACATACCGAAATCCATGAAAAGTGAAGCTTGGTTCATATACGACCTCTTTGTTGTCTTTAAAAACATAGGTATCTGTTGCCTCAGCTGAGCGAAGATTCTCCGTATAAAAATTACCATTTTTGTCAAGTACTTCGGCAAACCTCAGCCTGACAGTATCCCCTTTGTTACCCTGCATTTTTATTCGAACCCATCCCACCATATTCTGACCCATATCCATCACACGTTCACCTTCAGGAGTAGTCAGTACTTCTATGGGCGTCAACTCCTCAATGGCCCTTACCGGTTCACCCTGGGGTGATACCAGGGTCTTTTTTGTATGATCAAGAACTGTTACATTGGCCCAGTTCCTGTCATTAAAATCTTCACCCGCCCAGCCTTTCATTTCCAACCGGGCATCATAGAATTCGCCATTGTAGATGTCCGATCCTATGATAGCCCCGGTATTTACTTTCCAATTTTCATCACTTACTATTACTTCACTGCTTCCATCTGTATATTCAATCTGCAATTGAAGCAAGAGCGCCAGTTGATCACCATAGTAGTTGTGCTGGTCTTTCCAACCTATGTATCCCCGGTACCAGCCGTCACCGACCATCGCTCCAAGAGCATTGTCCTTTTTCAATAAAGAGGTAACGTCATAAGTCTGGTACTGTAATCGCTTGTTGTAGCTGGTCCATCCCGGGGTAAAAAGATCATCGCTCACTTTTTCCCCATTTATAAACAGTTTGTATAATCCCAGGGATGTAACATAAACCCTGGCTGATCGAACCTTCTTCGTTATAGAAAAGTCATTCCTGTAATAATGTGCCGGTCGTAAACCGTTGACCTTATTTTCATCCGGCAGGGTTATCCATTTTGCTTTCCACGATTCCTGCTCCAGAATTCCCATCTCCCAGTAGGCTGGATCACTCCATTCAGAAACATTGCCTTTATTATCCCAGATTCGGACTTGCCAATATGCACGCTGCATTGAATTAAGTGCTGGTCCATCATATACAATATTTACAGATTCACTGCTTTCTACTTTTCCCGTCGACCATAAGTGAGTATTGCTGTGTTCAAGTTCAGCAATCGATGTTGCCACGCGAATTTCATAAGCGGTCTGCAAAACATTTTTGTCACCAGATTTGATTTGCCAGCTGAACCTGGGTTGCTCGATATCAATCCCGACAGGATTTTCATGATATTCACAGCGTAATGAGACCACCTGGCTTTGAGCGATGGCCACTCCCGAAATGCTGCAAAATGCAAACACAAGGAAGATGATATGCAATTGTTTCATCATTTATATTTTTTATAGTGCAAAGTATCTATTTATCTCCTATTATCCAATGCTTGCAGTTCAACGTGACACTGAAGATAATTTTTTAAGACTTTAGCCTATCCGATTTCGATGACAGGAATTCAGAACACCAACCTGTACAGTCATTCCTGGCAGTAGTCTCCTATTATAATAGTGTCTATGTTAAATCTATTTCAATTCATCCGTCTACTGCAATTCATCAGTAGTTGGATCAGAAACGTATTTCAGCAAAATT
>CAZPTO010000101.1:0-9548 GCA_964589155.1 uncultured Bacteroidaceae bacterium
CGAAATACTTTTTTGAGAACGAATGTCCCAGCGGAAAACCGATCAGTCCGTATTTTCTCATCACCTGGTAGTTTTGGTTTGGTAGCGGGTTCAAATAAGCAATCTTTTGTTAAAAAAGCAAATGTGTAAGTATGGCTGGTGAAGTATCCTTCTCAAACCGCCTCTTTCTTCTTAAAAAGCAGCTCCAGGACAACGATCAGGGCGATCCCGGTGATCATCATCAGGATCGCGGGAACCAGCTGGTCACCGGAATTTCCGGCAGCGGGCAACACATTTTTCTCTACCAGGGGCTTGGTCACCCCGTCGATCACTACCGTCTCCACGGTTTCTTTCCAGGGCCAGATCTTGTTCAGCGATCCGA
Organism: uncultured Bacteroidaceae bacterium; assembly: GCA_964589155.1. Taxonomy (GTDB): domain Bacteria; phylum Bacteroidota; class Bacteroidia; order Bacteroidales; genus M55B112. Next base: position 362 of record CAZPTO010000101.1, read on the forward strand.
TCATGAACCCTGCGAGAACAGCAACGGTACCGTCGTGATACTTTCTGAACAGCCAGGAAAGCAACCTGGAAAGGCTGAGCAGTCCGATCACGGCACCCGCGCCGAGCAGCAAAATCGATCCAATCTCCACTTCATTCACGGCATTCAGTGCAAATGCATATTTCCCAAGCAACAGCAGGATAAAACTCCCGGAAATGCCAGGCAAAATCATCGCACAACTTGCCAATGTGCCTGCGAGTATAATAAACCAGGCGGCATCTGTCGTTTGTGCCGGTGTGACACTGGTAATATAGAATGCTGTGCCGATTCCGGCAACGAGCGCCACGACCTTGCCGTAGTTCCAGTCCCTGATCCGTCGCGCCACTACCCAGGAAGAGACCAGGATCAGTCCGAAGAAAAAGGACCAGATGAGTACCGGGTGGGTTTCGAGCAGGTGTTCCAGCAACCGTGCCAGGGATACGACGGCAATAAATATTCCGGCAAAAACAGCCAGCAGGAAATTCCCGTTGATATGTTTCCAGAAGGAGCCCCATTTCCCTGTAAAAAACTGTTTTACAGCCTCCATATCAATCGATTTAATGGAGTGTATCAGCTCCTCGTAAATCCCTGTGATAAACGCGATGGTCCCTCCGGAGACACCTGGCACCACATCGGCTGCGCCCATCCCCATTCCTTTGGCAAGGACCAGGAGGTATTGTTTCAAGTTTCGGTTTTTTATTTGCATTTTCGGGTATAATAATATTCGCAGAGACAATGATCGTTTGGTAGAGCGTACGCCTGTTTCAATCAGAAAGGTTGTTTTTTACCAACTGGTTATCCAGGTGATCGCCGGCATATTCAGAACAATCTTAAAAGGTGAAGATGATACAACTGAAGGCCGCTCTTGTTACAGCCGTTTATCCTGGTACTCATCCGGGAGATAATCAAAGAAAGTATCGCCGCGCATTCCGCACCTCAGGGCTTCCATGGCTACTACTTCATTGGGTGCAATGTTACCCAGGTTCACATTGGCACCGACCAGTTGAATGAACATCACCTGTTGCGCCTTGACCGGGGCTTCCCAGAGTACATCATCCACGGTGATCTCTTTCATAATATCATCGATCAGCTCCCTGTTGGCCGATCCGTCGGCATTGTAGATGCCAATCGTACCAGATTCACGTGCTTCAGCAATCACCTTCCACGCCCCGGCGTCCAGTTCAGCTTTCATATGCAATACCCAGTCAGCATTGGGGATCACAAGCCCCTTGACCTTGGTACCCACCTCAGACAACACTCTTTTATTCTTTGCGAAGCGTGCAATCATTTCCACTTTCTCATTGGGATCAATCTTCATGGAACCATCGGAAATTTCAACCGTGCGGATGTCGAACTTATCCACAAAGCGCTCGAAATCATCCAGTTTGTTACGTACAGCGAACATTTCAAAGAGGGTGCCCCCGAAATAGGGATCCATACCTGCTTCCCGGTACAATTTGACCTTCTGGCTCAATTCTTTTGTCAGAAGGGCCGTTCCAAATCCAAACTTTACCAGGTCGGTAAAATCTGCACTTGAATGGCAGAAATTTTCCGCCTCGCTAAGGCTCAGACCTTTGTCCATCATCATAGTAAGACCTGACTCCCTGGGCTTTGGGGTTCGCTCAGGAATAAATGGAATCTCAAAATTCATAGCAATACATTTATTTGGTATATTTTTCAATGATCTCCTGAATGGATTTGTCCCAGTATTTTTCCGCGTAGGCTCGCCTGAATTCACGCGCCATCCCAGGATCTTTGCGCAGCGCGATCTCCAGGAACTTCAGTCCCGGCTTTTTGTTGCCCAGCTTGAAATGGCATTCTGCAATCCTGAGGGACAGTTTTTTGTCGTTGGGGAATCGTGTGATGGCTTCCCGCAGCCAGGTAAGTGCCTCATCGGTTTCGCCCATCTGCATGAGCAGTCCGCAAAAGGCATTCCATGCTTCCAGGTCGGTAGGATCGATACGCACCACCTGGCGAAAGCATTTAATTGCTTCTTCAGGTTTGCCAGCCTCTTCATATACAAATCCCAGGTTGATCCAGTAATCGGTATTTTGCCCGTCAAACTCCAGGGCTTTCAGCAGGTAGATGCTGGCTTCATCATATTTGCTCATCTGGTAATTGACCATGCCTGCGCCAAACCAGCCTTCACCATCTGTATTGTCAAGCTCAATTACCTTTTTATAGGTCTCCAACGCTTTTTTATACTGACCTGACTGCTCGTAGCAATCTGCAAGAAAACTCAGTGCCTGGCTGTTCTCGGGCTCGATCTCCAGGAACTCGGCAATGGTTTCGATCGCATTCGGGTAATCGGCCATGCTTCCGTAGGTATTGGCCTTGTTGAAAAATGCCGATGCATAATCGGGATTCAGTGCCAGTGAATAATCATAGGCTTCGATGGCTTTTTCGGGTTGATCAAGCTTGTAGTATGCAACGCCAAGGTTATACCAGACGTTTTCTGAAAACGGATCCCGGTCGAGGTATTCCTGGTAATATTCTACACTTTTGGTGAAATTATCCAGCCGCTCATTGAAATACCCCAGATCGTAAATTACGGAAAGGTAATCAGGGCTGATCTCATGCGCCTGTTCAAGATATTTAATTGCATGCCGGTACTGGCGCGCATTCTCAAACGCAATGGCAATATTCAGCAATGCTTCAAAGTGATCTTCGGTGGAAATGGAGAGGCCCTTATCGAAGTTTTTTTCCGCATCATGGATCTTTCCGGTGATACAAAAGGCCGTACCCTTCAGGTAATAAAATTCTGCATTGGCGTGTTCCCAGGTTGGGATATGGTCCAGCATATCAAGTGCCTGTCTGCCCATCCCCTGCTCCAGGTAGATGTGCACGACCTTATACTTTATTTCAACAGATGCCGGGTGCTGCAGTGTTCCATGCTCCGCAGCTTCAGCAGCATTTTCATATTCAAATTCATCCAGGTAATAGTCGATGATCTGTTCGAATTCTTCAACATCAAAAAATGTCGAATTTTCGCTGTTCTTCATCTTCTCATACTTCCGGAGTAGCACCAGGAATTCTTCGTTCTCAAAGATCTGCTCGTTTTTCTCACTCATCTATCAACAGCATTTGCGTTTGCAAAGATAAAAATAAAGCATGGAAATACTGGGTGAGGTCGATTTTTTCAATATCTCAGGTCAAATATAAACGATTGCCAAAGACGGGCAAGTAAGTTGAGATGAACTTTTCACAAAGAAATGAACAGGAATCACCTGCTCAGCACATCCAGGTAAAACCCGACCCGGATCTCCAGCCGGTTGTACACATCCTTATAAGTCGTTGGGTAGGATTGCCAGTTATTTTCTTCTGTGTAGTTGATCTGCATATAACGGTAGAGCAGGCTGATGTCCCAGGCAAAGCTCTCCCTGGTGCGAATCTTCAGTCCCATACCAACAGCACCTGCTACGCCGCCATTATAGGTGAAATCTGAACTGTAATTTTCCCTGGTGGATTTCGAAGGAACGGCATATCCGGCCCTGGCAATGAGTACAGGCATCACATCACTGTTGCGCAAGGCATACTGGAAATCCAGCATCACGGGGATATGATTGATATTCAGGAATTCGAGTCCGGTAAGCAAGCCACCATACACCCCTGCACCTGAATAATACCCAAAGGAGGTCTGCATACTGAACGGAGCGATATAGTTACTGGTTTGTGATCCGGCCAGGAAACCAATGGTGGTCATGTTCACGAATCCGGGATCAAAACCGGGCATGGGAGAATCCATCAACAGTCCTTTTTGTCTGAAAATCTTACCGCTGGCACGGGCATCGACTTTTTCTATTTGCCTGACTTCCGACATAGCGTACACCCAGGTATTTCCAGCAAGGTCATTGATAATGACATTTCCATCAGGTTCAATTTTTTCAATGGTTCCCCTGATGGTCGTTCCGTTATTCAGCACCACCTGGTCGATTTTTTGCGCGTTGATGGATACTATAACGAAAAATCCCAGGATTGCGACAAGCAAAATTCTTTTCAGCATGAGTATGTTTTTAAGTGGTTTGCAGGTAAGATGAAAAATTGATCCGCATGGTTGCGTCGCCACGCAACCTGTGAAGGGTTTTCTGCATCTATAGCATGAAACCGGTCCGGGGAGGCCTTCCGGCCGTAAATGAAATGAAAATCACTCAACCTAAAACCATCAACCAGATGAGGAAAAGAATTGTTTTTGTCCCGTTATGGGTGCTGACCAGTGTACTTATATTCACCTCCTGTGAAGACAGGCGGTACCAGACCTATATGGCGAATGTCCCCGAGTATTTATCCTACGAGGACCTCAGGAAGACCGTGGAAGCGGAAGATCCTAATGAAATTGAACGTCCCGGGAAGATTTACTTCAGGGACCAGTATATATTCATCAATGAATTTATGGAAGGCGTGCACGTAGTGGATATCTCCGATCCGTCGGATCCGCAGATCATCTCCTATCTCCCTGTGCCTGGAAACGTGGATATGGCGATCAAAGATGATGTGCTTTACCTGGACAGCTATACCGACCTTGTGATGATCGATATTACAGACCCTGCCGCACCAGCGGAACAAAACCGGATCGAGGATATCCTGGAGTATACCCTTCCTCCCTATGATACAGATTACCCGCTTGCCCGGATTGATGAGGACAAAGGGGTCGTCACCGGGTTTGAAGTAAAGGAACACACACAAGAGATCTATACCCATCCCTACCCGGGTCCGATCTTCTGGGAATACAGTGTAGATGCAGCCATGAGCAGCTCCATACCGCCGGGTGTCGGTGGTGGCAACCCCGGTTCGGCATATGGCATCGGGGGATCCATGGCACGGTTCCTTACATACGATGATTACCTCTACATGCTGCAATCCACCAACCAGTTGAAAGTCGCTGATATCAGCAACCCGGATACCGTGCAGATCAAATATGACAAATATATTGGATGGGGACTGGAGACCATGTTCATTTATGAAGATTATATGTACCTCGGAGCACAGGACGGAATGTATATTCTGAGCCTTCAGGATCCCGACAGTCCGCTCAAAACTGCTGTCTACAGGCACATCACAAGTTGTGATCCCGTAGTGGTAAGTGGCAACCTGGCGTATGTGACGCTGCGTTCAGGAAATATGTGCGGAGGCACTGCCGACCTGCTGGAAGTAATCGATATTTCAGATAAGTATGCACCTGAGCGCATCGCATCGTATGGCATGAATGAACCCTACGGACTAGGAATTTCAAATAATACATTGTTTATTTGCCAGGGTGAGAACGGAATGGTGGTATATGATGCAACCAATCCGCATACAATTACAGACAATAAACTAGCGGAGTTCACCGATATAGAAGCAACGGACGTTATTCCATTCAGCAACACATTGTTCACGATTGGTGACGGAGGCTTCATTATTTACGATTACACCGATCTGGACAATATCAGTCAGATCGGAACCATCCCCGTGGTTAGTGGGGATTAGCGGCTGACAACGCAGTCGGCCTTGCTGGATCATAGCGTTCGAGAACAAGGCATCGCCTGTTATAGTACCTGTGTACGGCGGGCAAGGCACGCAGTTACCGGACTTTATGGACAGTCTTTAACTACTACTAACTACTACTATGCGAGGGTCCCGGGAGTTTCTTCCGGGACCTGTTTTTTAATTTCTTCTTTAAGCTTATTTTCTATACTTTTGTGGCTGAAAATTGAGGAGCTATGTTTGAAAGTTTATCAGATAGATTAGAGCAGTCGTTCAAGCTGCTGAAGGGACAGGGACGGATCACCGAGGTGAATGTTGCCGAGACCCTGAAGGACGTACGGCGGGCTTTGCTGGATGCGGATGTGAATTTCAAGATCGCCAAGCAATTTACCGATGCGGTGAAAGAAGAGGCGCTGGGTCAGAAGATCCTGACCTCGGTGAAGCCGAACCAGATGATGGTGAAGATCGTACACGACCGCCTGGCGGAGTTGATGGGATCGGAAAGTGCGGAAATGGAAACCAAGGGAAGTCCGAATGTGATCCTTATTGCCGGACTCCAGGGTTCAGGTAAAACGACTTTCTCGGCAAAACTTGCCAACTACCTGAAATCCAAAAAGGGACGCAATCCCATGTTGGTTGCAGGTGACGTGTATCGTCCCGCTGCGATCGAACAGCTGAAAATACTGGGCGAACAGGCCGGCGTGGAGGTATATACAGAAGAGGAGAACAAGAACCCTGTAAAGATCGCAAAGGCCGCGATCAAATCGGCCAGAAACGCAGGCAGGAACACTGTGATCATCGATACCGCAGGACGATTGGCCGTGGACGAGGAGATGATGAAAGAGATCAAGGCGATCAAAGATGCTGTAAATCCGCATGAAATCTTGTTTGTAGTGGATTCCATGACGGGTCAGGATGCGGTGAATACAGCGAAGGAGTTCAATGACCGGCTGGATTTTAATGGCGTGGTACTGACCAAGCTCGATGGTGATACCCGTGGTGGTGCTGCCCTTTCCATCAAGTCCGTAGTCAACAAACCCATCAAATTTATCGGTACCGGTGAAAAGATGGATGCCCTGGATGTGTTCCATCCCAGCAGGATGGCCGACAGGATCCTGGGTATGGGGGATATTGTTTCACTGGTGGAGAAAGCCCAGGAACAATATGATGTGGATGAGGCCCGAAAACTGCAGAAGAAGCTTGCGAAAAATACATTTGACTTCAATGATTTCATGTCCCAGATCCAGCAGATCAAGAAGATGGGGAATGTGAAGGACCTGATGTCGATGGTGCCCGGCATGGGAAAGGCCATCAAAAACCTGGACATTGATGATGATGCGTTCAAGGGGATCGAGGCGATCATCAGTTCCATGACCCCGGAGGAGCGTTCCGATCCGAAATTACTGAATGGAAGCAGGCGCGCGCGGATTGCCAATGGAAGCGGGACGTCTGTTGCCGAGATCAACAGGCTGGTGAAGCAGTTCGGCGAAACCAGGAAGATGATGCGGATGATGAGTTCAGGCAAAGGGAAAGCCATGGGTCGCGCCATGCAGAATATGCCCAAAAGATAGGGCCCGAAGATCTGACCCGGCAAAATTGCACATACCAACAGAATAATCTGATTGCATCCATAACGGTGCATCCGGTTGATAAGAACAGAACACTTTACTTGTAATACATCTTAATATAAACACATCCCAAGAAAAATCAGTTATGCAGCTTATAGACGGTAAAGCCACAGCAAAAGCGATCAAGGAAGAGATCGCTTCAGAAGTCTCCACCATGGTCGAACAGGGCAAAAAGCGCCCCCACCTTGCAGCAGTGCTTGTGGGACATGATGGAGGAAGCGAGACCTATGTGGCCTATAAGATCAAAGATTGTGAGCAGGTGGGCTTCAAGTCCTCCCTCGTCCGCTATGAAGATGATGTAACGGAAGAAGAGTTGCTCGGCCGCATCGCCGCGCTGAATGCAGATACCGGCCTGGATGGATTCATTGTCCAGCTTCCCCTGCCCGCCCATATTTCCGAACAGAAGATCATTGAAGCCATCAATCCTGCAAAAGATGTGGATGGATTTCACCCGGTGAATGTGGGTAAGACCGTGATCGGGCTTCCCTCCTTTGTCAGCGCCACCCCCTATGGGATCGTTGAGCTGATTAAACGCTATAACATTGAGACATCAGGGAAAAATTGCGTGATCGTCGGAAGGAGCAATATTGTTGGACGACCGTTAAGCGTGCTGATGTCGCAAAAAGCGATCAATGCCACGGTTACCGTTGCACACAGTCGCACGAAGCACCTGGAGGAAGTGTGTGCCGGGGCAGATATTTTAATCGCTGCATTAGGGGCGCCGGAATTCATCAAGGAAAACATGGTCAAAGAAGGGGCAGTGGTCATTGATGTGGGCACCACCCGTGTACCGAGCAGTGAAACAAAGAGCGGATTCAGGCTGAAGGGTGATGTTGATTTTGAGAAGGTGGCACCAAAATGTTCCTATATCACACCCGTACCAGGAGGTGTGGGGCCCATGACCCGGGTTTCACTGTTGCTGAATACACTGAAGGCAGCCAATACAAGGTAGGTTTCGATCTTCTGTCTTTTGATCCAACTACATTGAGTTGGCTTCAATATCCTGCATAGCACCGCTTCAAGCATTGCATAAACAAATAACGTGCAGTTTCCGCCTTGAACTTGTTACGAAATTGATCATCTTGCAGTGTGCGTTCTACATTCTTTCGGGAACTTCGATACCCAGCAGTCCCATGCCCCGCTCAATGATATCGCCAATGATTTGCGAAAGGTGGATCCGGAATATCCTGCTTTCAGGATCTTCAGCATTCAGAATACTGTAATCGTGGTAGAACTGGTTAAATTCCTTTGCCAGGTCGTACATGAAATTCGCAACTACGGAAGGATTGTGCTCCTGGGCAGCGGTCATGATGGCATTCGGAAAATCGTGTACAAGCCTGATCACATCCGTTTCCTTCTCATTTAGTTCCACCCGGGGGATTTCAGCATCATATTCACCTGCACTGCGCAACACACTCTGAATCCGCGCATAGGTATACTGTATAAAAGGTCCGGTATTCCCGTTGAAATCGATTGACTCCTTCGGGTCAAACAGCATGTTCTTCCGTGGATCAACTTTCAGGATAAAATATTTCAATGCACCCAACCCGATCTGGCGGTAAATATTCGCCTTCTCGGTATCTCCATATCCTTCGAGCTTGCCCAGTTCATCGGACATTTGTTTTGCCGTGCGGGTCATTTCATCCATCAGGTCGTCTGCATCCACCACCGTACCTTCCCTGGACTTCATTTTGCCTTCGGGCAGCTCTACCATGCCATAGGAAAGATGGAACAGCTTGTCGTACCATTCAAACCCCAATTTATCAAGTACATGTGCGAGTACCTGGAAATGGTAATTCTGTTCATTTCCCACTACGTAGATATGTTCTTCAATGGGATATTCGGCAAAACGCTGGTGGGCTGTTCCGATGTCCTGTGTCATATAGACAGAAGTGCCATCTGAACGAAGCAATAGTTTCCTGTCCAGCTTGCGGTCGGTGAGGTCGACCCACACCGATCCGTCTTCCTCCTTTTCCAGGATTCCTTTTTTGAGTCCTTCCCGGACCAAGTCGCGCCCCAGCTTGTAGGTTTCCGACTCGTAATACATCTTGTCAAATGAGACACCCATGTGGTTATAG
>CAZPTO010000102.1:0-9542 GCA_964589155.1 uncultured Bacteroidaceae bacterium
ACTTGCGATCCGTTCCGGCCTTGAAATGAATTTTGTTTTCCTTTGCATTTAGATAATTAATTTCTGGAATGTTCTCGATAGGAATTTTTTCAACATATCTGCCTTATGTGTTACTGGCCATGTTCTATGGTCTGTACATTGGTGTGCATTCCATCATGAAATTCGAATTGGGCAGTGATCAAGACAAGGAACTGGCCGCAAAGACGATCTTCAAGGACCATGCTGACGCCCAACCGGGTGCAGATAGCAATAATTTCCATTACGATCAATTTTTTGGCGCGCACAGTACTTGTTCAGATCCTGTGATTCACCGCTTTGCCGGCGGAACCTCGCTGCTCATACCACACGAAGACCCGGTCCTTCGATCGTACTATTATCCGCTTTTTTCCAGGCCACCACCCGTAGCTTCATTGTAAATACCCCGATCATTTATTTCTGTGTCCGTGTACCTTTTTTCGAATCTTGAGAAAAGTGTATCTGCCAGACCAATTACTTACCATTTAATGAACGACAATGAAGTTGAAAAATATTTCCATTGCATTTGTATTCCTGCTGAATGCTCCTTTCATGCTCGCCCAGCAGGTGATCATCATGACCGACAGCACTGAAGTCCCGGAACTGAACATTTCAGAAGTACAGATCATGGCATCCAAAAATAACCTTGGTCTGAAACAGATGCCCACCTCAGTCACCTTACTGAATTCAATGATCCTGGACCAGACCGATGTCCGCTCCCTCACCGACATATCAGCTATTGCTCCCGGATTTTTCATGCCCGATTATGGCTCCAAGCTGACTTCTCCCGTGTATATCCGCGGGATCGGCTCACGTATCAACAGTCCTTCGGTAGGACTCTATGTGGACAATGTACCCTATTTCGAAAAAGCCGCATTTAATTTCGATTTCTTCGACATTGAGCGTATTGAAATACTTAAGGGGCCCCAGGGCACCCTGTATGGAAGAAACACCATGGGCGGGATCATCAATATCATCACCCGCTCTCCGCTTCAATTCCAGGGCACCTCGGTGGAGCTTGAAGCAGGCAACTATGGCGCCTTCAATGGCAACTTCGGTCACTACGGTAAAGCAGGTGATGACCTGGCTTATTCATTTGCATTCAACATGCAGCACAACCAGGGATATTATACCAACGCTTTTTCCGGGGAGCAGGTGGACCGCGCCAATTCATTAGGCGGCCGGAACAAATTGATCTGGCAGATCAATGAACGCTGGAAAATGGAAAATGTCCTGAGCGTGGAATACAGCACGGAAGGCGGATATCCCTATGCCCTGCTGAATGATTCCCTGATGGCTGCCGAACGCATCAACTATAACCAGCCAAGCTCTTATGCACGAAACATGATATCTGAGGGCCTGGTTGTTTCCTATGCAGACAGCAAGGTTGAGTTTACCTCCACTACCTCCTACCAGTTCCTGGATGACCGTCAGGAAATTGACCAGGATTTCACCCCTGATTCCCTCTATTTTGTCGTGCAGGACCAACTGCAGCATATGGTATCACAGGAATTCATCCTCCGGTCTGCCCCGGACAAAAGCCGCTACAACTGGCTTCTCGGAGCGTATGGCTTTACCCAGCAATTCACCAAGCAGGTGGATGTGGATGTATTTGCCAGCGACATGTTCCTGCAAAAAAGTTACCGGAATTCGGTCAGTGGCGCAGCGGTGTTCCACCAATCAACCCTCAATGACTTCCTGGTCAACAACCTGTCGGTGACGGCCGGGATCCGCGCAGATTTCGAACGTGACGATCTGTACTATATCTATGACATGGAGCGTGCCGGAAACGCGATACCAATGGCCGATACCACTTACCCGGAACTCAGCTATATCCAGTTGCTGCCTAAACTTGCACTGAGTTACAAAACCGGTCCCTTCCAGGTGTATGCCACAGCTGCCAAGGGATACAAGACCGGCGGATTCAATTCCACGTTTGAGACGGAAGAAGGGCTCTATTATCGTCCTGAAACCAGCTGGAACTATGAAACGGGATTCAAAGGAAGCCTGTTCAACAGGCACCTGTACCTGGATGCTGCACTGTTTTATATCGACTGGAACGATCAGCAGATCTACCAAACTGTTCCCAGTGGAAGAGGAGCACGGCTGAGCAATGCCGGTGAATCCGTGAGCAAAGGATTTGAGGTCACCCTGAAATCAATACCTGTGCGTGGATTTAAACCCGTACTTTCTTACGGATATACCGATGCACGGTTCATCAGTTATGTGAAAGATGAAAACACAAATTACAACGGCAATGCCATTCCGTTTATCCCGAAGCACACCCTCAATGTCGTATTACGTAAATCAATCGATATCAATGAAACGAACCTGATCGACAGGTTAGATATCAACCTGGTCTACCGCGGACTGGGAAAGATCTACTGGAATGAGGAAAATACCTTCAGCAGTAACTATTACAACCTGGTGGATGCGAATATCGCGTTCAGGAAAAACAGTTTTGTATTCGCCCTGTGGGGCAAGAACCTGCTCGGAACCGATTATGAATCGTTCTATTTTGAAGCCATCGGGAATAAATATGTCCAGACGGGCAAACCCATGCGATTCGGTGTGAACCTGAAATACGAGTTCTGAGAATGAAGAAGGCCAAAAACTGGACCAAATTCCCGACCCTATTCAGCCTGTATATTGCGCAGTCTGTACCGATGAGTTTTTTCTCCACGGTGGTGCCTGTGATCATGCGTCAGGAAAATTACTCACTGGAATCGATCGGACTCCTGCAACTGGTGAAGCTTCCCTGGATTGCAAAATTCCTCTGGGCACCGCTGGTGGATAATAATGCGAAGAATTCCAGGGACCTTAAGCGGTGGATTATTTTCTCAGAGTTGTTTTATGCAGTAGTGATTTTCAGTATTGCATTCCTGGAACTGAAGACCGATTTCAAACTGATCGTGGTCCTGATGGTTATCGCTTTTATTGCTTCGGCAACCCAGGACATTGCAACGGATGCCTTTGCGATCCTGATCCTGAAAAAGGAAGAGCGCAGCCTGGGGAACAGCATGCAGGTATCGGGTAGCTTCATCGGTGCACTCCTGGGCACCGGAGTGCTCTTGATCGCATACAGTTTTTTCGGCTGGTCTGTCTTCCTTTTTATGCTTGCAGGATTTGTGGTCTTCGCCCTGATCCCCCTGCGACTCTACAGGACACATCACACCATTGAAAAATCAGAAGGATATCGCATAAATGCCAGGGAATTTCTCAGGTTTTTCAAAATTCCCGGCATGCCAAAATGGTTGTTGATCCTGGTGTTCTATTATTCAGGATTCATCGGGGTACTCACCATGCTGAAGCCTTACCTGGTGGATCTTGGATACAACATCATGCAAATCGGTTTCATGTCGGGCATTGTGGGAACCTCGGTAGCGACCCTGAGTGCATTGGGATCAGGTCTGCTGATCAAAAAAGTCGGCAGGAATGCAACGCTGGTCATACTGGGCACTGTCAATATCATGGCTGCCCTGTACTTCTGGAATATCTCAAGGATGGATCCATCCCTGCTGCTGATCTACGGAGGCATTTGCCTGCTGTGGGGCGCCTACGGATCCTCTTCAGTAATCATTTATACTACCTCTATGGACCTGGCGCGTCCGGGTGCATCCGGAACAGATTTTACATTCCAGATTGTGATCACCCACCTGAGTAGCCTGATTGTGGCAGTGAACAGTGGAAAAGTGGCTGACATGATCGGGTATACAGGTCTGTTTGGGGCGGAAGCCGTGCTGGGGGTACTCACGCTGATCATTATCATTTTTGCCATGCCTAAAAAACAAAGAACATGAAGATAGCTCCCCGTTTGCTTGAAAAATATAATGTGCCGGTGCCCAGGTACACCAGTTATCCGCCAGCCAATCATTTTAACGACAAGGTTACCGGTCCGGAGATGCAGGAATTGATCCGCAGCTCGAATGAATGGGCACCGGATCACATTGGATTCTATGTCCATATCCCCTTCTGTAAGAAAATCTGCTTCTACTGTGGCTGCAATGCCTGCACGCTGAAGAGCACAAGTGAAGTAACACGGTATGTGGAAGCGCTTAAGCAAGAGATCCTGCTGGTGGCCAAAGAACTGAACCGCTCCAGGAAAGTCACACAAATCCATTTCGGGGGCGGTACACCGAATGCCATTCCTGCAGTGATGCTGGAAGAGATCGTGCGGTTGATCAGGATGGAATTCACCGTTACTGATGCGGCAGAGATCGCCATTGAAACCAATCCCGCCTACCTCGACCAGGACTATCTCGAGGTGTTGCTGGGGGTGGGATTCAACAGGTTCAGTTTCGGGATCCAGGACTTCGACCCGGATGTGCTGCGCATGGTGAACCGCGAAGCCAGTAAGTTACCTGTTGATCAACTCATTGCCATGGTCAGGAAAGACAATCCAGGGGCCGCTGTTAACCTGGATTTCATTTACGGACTTCCGGGTCAGGATGAGCAAAGTTTCCGGCGCACCATGGAACAGGCTGCAGCATTGCAACCCGACCGGCTGGTGACTTTCTCCTATGCCCATGTTCCCTGGCTGAAGAAGCATCAGCAGATCCTGGAGAAACGGAGACTGCCTGGTCCTGCAGAGAAAACAGCCATGTTCCTGTCCGGTTACGATGCGCTCACTTCAGCAGGCTACAAGCCCATCGGACTGGATCATTTTGTGCATCCGGATGACGAGTTGTACCGGGCCCTTCAACACAGGGAGCTCCACCGGAATTTCCAGGGGTATTGCACACGAAAAACCACCGGGCAGGTATACGCCTTCGGGATCACCGCCATCAGTCAGCTCGAAAAGGCATATATACAGAATACCAAATCGATCGACACCTATGTAGCACAATTGTCCCAGGGAACCCTCCCTGCTGAGAAAGGCCTCCGTGTATCCGACGAGCAGGTGGTGATCAGGGAGGTGATCACACGACTGATGTGTAATAAAGCGCTCGATTGGAACGCGCTATCAGAAGAATTGCAGGTGGATCCGGCAGAATTAAAAGAGATGCTGAAAGACGATCCCGGTCAACTTGAAGAGATGGAAGCAGACGGTCTGCTGCACCTGACTGAAAACGGGCTGAAGGTGAGCGAAACAGGCGCACTGTTCATCCGGAACATTGCTGCACTGTTCGATCCGGCCTACCAGCAGCAGGTGAATAGATACTCCAAATCGTTGTAGTGAGATGAGGTGAGAGGGAGATAGGGAGAGAGGGGGAGAGGGCGGGAGTGGGTGAAGGGGAGACAAGGAGACAAGGAGACAAGGAGACAAGGAGACAAGGAGACAAGGAGACATTAGAAATGAAAAATAAAGAGCATACAGAGGAAAGAAAGGTGGATGTGACCATAATAGGCGCCGGGTTGACCGGGCTGACTGCGGCGTTCTACCTTGCACGGGCAGGTAAAAAGGTAATGGTGCTTGAAAAAAAAGACCACATCGGGGGGGTGATCCGAACTGTCCATAAGGATGGATTCATTTTTGAAACCGGTCCCAACACGGGGGTCTATTCCACCCCTGACCTGGTCAGGCTTTTCGATGACCTGGAGGGTGCTGCTGCTCCGGAATTCGCCAATCCGAAAGGGAAACAACGGTGGATCTGGAAAAACGGGAAATGGCACGCCTTGCCTTCCGGACTCTCCTCGGCGGTAGGTACTCCCCTGTTTACATTCACTGACAAGCTCAGGATCCTGGGCGAACCCTTCAGAAAAAAAGGTACAGACCCATATGAATCTGTGGCGCAGCTGGTGCGGAGAAGAATGGGAAAAAGCTTCCTGAACTACGCGGTGGATCCCTTTATTTCGGGCATTTATGCCGGAGACCCGGAAAAACTGGTGACGCAATTTGCGCTGCCAAAATTATACAGGCTGGAACAGGATTATGGAAGTTTCATCCGCGGGGCGGTAAAAAAGAAAAAAGAACCAAAAGATGCTCTCACGCAACGTGCCACCAGGGATGTTTTTTCGGTTCGGGGTGGATTACAGCAACTGACAGAAGCACTTAGCAATAAGATCGGTCGGGAACAGATCCTGACCGGAGTGGAAAAACTTGAGATCAGTCGCAACCAAAACGCGTTCCGGAGCACCGTCACTTCCGCAGGCAAAGTATACCGGGTTACTTCGGGTCACGTGATGACCGCCATTCCGGGAAAGGCCTTGAAAGACATGTTCAGTTTTATCGATGGAGTGCAGCTCCAACCCATATATGACCTGAGGTATGCAAAAGTGGTGCAGGTCATTGCCGCCTTCAGGAAATGGGAAGGAATACCACTGGATGCCTTCGGCGGGCTGATCCCCTCAAGGGAAAAACGCGAAGCACTGGGAATCCTCTTTACTTCATCTATTTTTAAAAGCAGGACACCCGAAGGAGGGGCTGTGCTTTCCGTGTTTATGGGTGGTGACCGGAGACCGGAGCTGATCGAAAAAACGGACGATGAGCTCAGGGCCATTGCCCTGACAGAGATCAACGAAACCCTGGGGAAGACTGCAGCGCGCCAGGACCGGAAGAAGCCGAATGATTCGAAGCCGGGCCTGCAGCCCGACCACCTGGAAATTTTCCGATACCCCTATGCCATTCCACAGTATGAAGCATCCACGGAACAACGCCTTGAAGCCATTGAGCGGATCGAAACAGCATACCCCGGTATCCACCTGGCGGGAAACATCCGCGATGGGATCGGGATCGCCGACCGGGTGAAACAGGGATACCAGGTAGCACAAGAGATTATAGCATGCTGAAAAACAGATTACTGGATATATTTCAACGGAACAACGACAAAAGAACATGAACCGGAATCGCCTTGGCACTGAGTTCAGCGCAGCCAATATTTGGAACGAAACGTTCAGGCACCATGACCAGGGTTACTCATAACATAATGACAGGAAACACACAACAAAAAACAGCCTGGGTGCTGGTCAACGTTGGCACACCGGGATCGACCAGCACGCGGTCAGTAAAAAAATACCTGCGGGAATTTCTCGATGATCCGAAAGTGATCGACCTGCCCTTTTTGCTGAGAAAATTCCTCGTCCACGCAATCATTGTCCCCTTCCGGTCGCCCCGTTCAGCTAAAAAATATGAGCAGATCTGGACCGGCGACGGATCACCATTACTAGTCCATATGAACAACCTGGTGCAAAAGATCAAAGCGATGGCGCCTGTCGGAACAGATGTTTTCGGTCTCATGCGTTATGGTCAGCCGGCACTGAAAGGTTTTCTGCAGAACCTTTCAGAAAAGCAATACAGCGAAGTGGTTGTTATGCCGCTCTACCCGCAGTATGCCGATTCCACCACCGGGTCTGTGGAACAGCTGGTCGCCGCGATCCGGACCCAATCAGACAAGAACACCAGCCTCAGGATCATCGATCAGTTCTACGATCATCCCGGTTTCGTTGCCAGTTTTGCGGAACGGATCCGGACCCATGATCCGTCAGCATTCGACCATGTATTGTTTTCCTATCATGGACTTCCCCTAAGGCAACTGAAAAAGGTGCATCCCAACCAGCCCGTTGCGGGTTGCAGCTGTCACCAGCAAATGCCCGACCATGGTCACCATTGCTACCGGGCCACATGCTATGCCACCACCCGGCAATTGGCTGCAGCTGCGGGCATTGTCCCCGACCGCTGCTCCACCTCCTTCCAGTCGAGGCTCTCACGGAACTGGATGACCCCCTTTACAGATGCAACCCTGGTCCGCCTTGCAGCTGAAGGCAATAAGAAAGTCCTGGTCGTGCCTGCTTCCTTTGTGGCTGACTGCCTGGAAACTACCCTGGAAATCGGCATAGAATACAGGGAGCTCTTTATTGAAAACGGCGGGGAGGAACTGGTCATGGCCGAAAGTCTGAACAGCAGTGACAGGTGGACGGAAACGGTAAAGGACCTCTTTTCAGGCAAGTCTGCCGGAACTGCCGCGGGACGATGAGAAGTTGCCCGGCTGGCGAGAATTGCTCATTTGATCCGCGCCACATCAACATCCTCCTGTGCATCAAAATCCAGCATGGCATTGATCAGCCTGAAATGCCTGTAATGTTCCAGGTCCTCCACGCGGATATCTCCTTCCCGTATCCTGCCTTCACTGATCAGCCTGGCCCTGCAGGTGCCTTCAAGTAAGGGGTAAACTGGCGTGATCCACGTTTCACCATTGAACAACACAATATTGGTGTAAGAGGTATCCGTGATCCTGCCATTCCGAACAATGAGGATATCATCACTATCTTCTTTCTGACGGTATAGTTGCTCAAGGGAACTGCGTCCGGTGTACTTCATGGAGTACGCGATGTGATCACCATTGACCAGTTTCAGTGAACGGACCGCTTTCGGTGCATAGTTTGAAAAATCGGCTGTATAGGCAGCCCTGTTATACAAGAACCTGCATTTAACGGTCCCCTGCCTGAATGCTTCAGGAACGCGGATCACCTCCCCGAGAACCGGTCCCCCGTGCCGCTTGAAATAACGGTTGTAGGACTCGTTCAGCCTGGCCTGGTGCCAGGAAAGGTGCTGGGGAATCCCATCCTCGATCCTGATGGTCTCAAATAAATGGAACATATACTTTATCGATCATTTCATTGTATTCCTGCTGTACATCGCTGTGACCGGTGATACCGCCCCCGCTCCTGAACTGCAACCCGCTGCCGGTCCGTTCAATAAACCGGATCATGACCGCACTGTCAACGGTATCGCCATCAAATATCCCGAAAATGCCTGTAAAATAACCTCTTTTTTCTCCCTCAGCGGCTGCAATGATCTCCCGCGTCTTCTTTTTGGGTGCCCCGCTGATGGATCCCGCAGGAAGCAATTGAAGCAGGATTTCGCCGAGCCTTTCCTTCCATTTTCCGCCCAGTTGGCCGCTGATCTCCGAACTCACCTGCAGCAATTCATTCTTATGTGTCCTGACCCGGTCGATATACCTGTATTTCGTCACCTCCACATCCCGTGCGACCATCGACAGGTCGTTGCGGATCAGGTCAACAATGGTATTATGCTCCCGCAACTCCTTTTCATTTTCCATCAGCGTTTGTTCTGCCTGCGGAACGGAGGCATCGATCGTTCCCTTCATGGGATAACTGAAAATTTTCCCGTCCCTGATCCGTATAAATGTTTCCGGTGAGAACAGCACGAATTGATCCTTGAAATACAATTTATAGGGAGCCAGGCTTTGCAAAAAAATTTCATCCAGGGAAAGATCGGTATCGATCGCGGTGGGGAAAGTCAGGTTAAGCAGGAATGAATTCCCATGCAAAATATTCTTTTGCACGAGCTTAAATGCTTTTTCATACCTGCTGAATGGCACCGGCGTGAGATCGAACCTGAAATCCTGCGGGGGGCGGCCAGGGAATTTCTGCGCATCCGACCGGCCATTCTCCCTGGAAGTTTGCTGCTGCTCCTTCGCAAGCACTGCACCGGAACCTGAAAAATATGTATACTGGTCCTGTTGTGCCTGGTCCTGTTGTGCCCGCTCCTGTTGTGCCTGGTCCTGTTGTGCCTGGTCCTGTTGTGCCCGGTCCTGTTGTGCCCGCTCCTGTTGTGCCTGGTCCTG
>CAZPTO010000103.1:0-9479 GCA_964589155.1 uncultured Bacteroidaceae bacterium
CGCTTCCCTGAATGCATCATCATAGGTGTCACCATGCAGGATAATCTCTACCTGTCCTTTTCCGAACATCTCCACCTGCCTGATCTTCTGTCGTGGCGTAATACTTGGCATCACAATGACACCAAGTATCCCGAGCAGCTGGCAGGAATAGGCCACTCCCTGTGCATGGTTCCCTGCGCTGGCACAGATCACGCCATGGTCCAACGAAGATTTTTCCAGGGAGGCGATCTTGTTGTAGGCCCCGCGGATCTTATAAGAGCGCACGATCTGCAAATCCTCACGCTTCAGGTAGATGGACGCCCTGTACCGGTCACTGAGATTCAGGTTCAGGGACAGTGGTGTGTGATCCACCACGTTATTCAGGAGGGTATTGGCCTCCTGGATGTCTTTTACCTGGGGAACATAATGTTCGGACATAGTTTCTTGTGTGGTAAAACAAAACAGGGCGCTGTTAAAAGCACCCTGTTTCGAAGTTTGATTTATGCATTTTCCGGCCTGAGCTTGCGCACTGTCGCGCCGGTTTTCCACATCTCTGATTCGCGGAGTTCCTTCAACTCTGCATCCAGTTTCACCCGGTAATCAGATTTGCTGTTGGAATCGATGGAGGCCTGTGCCTCTTCGCCGGATTCCACCCTGGAGTATAGTTCAGAAAAGACTGGTTGTACCGCATCTCTGAATTTTTTCCACCAGTCGAGCGCACCGCGCTGTGCAGTTGTGGAGCAGTTGGCATACATCCAATCCATACCATTCTCAGCCACAAGCGGCATCAGGCTCTGGGTGAGCTCCTCAACCGTCTCGTTAAAAGCTTCTGAGGGGGTATGACCATTTTCCCGCAACACATTGTACTGTGCAGCAAAGATCCCCTGGATGGCACCCATGAGTGTGCCCCGTTCACCGGTAAGGTCGGAATAGACCTCGCTCTGGAAGGTAGTCTCAAACAAGTATCCTGAACCAACCCCGATCCCCAGCGCTACGACACGGTCATATGCTTTTCCTGTTGCATCCTGGAAAATGGCATAACTGGAATTCAGTCCGCGGCCTTCGACGAACAGGCGCCGCAGGCTGGTCCCGGAGCCCTTGGGGGCCACGAGGATCACGTCTACATCTTCGGGTGGGATAATACCGGTCCTGTCTTTGTAAGTGATTCCGAATCCATGTGAAAAGTAAAGTGCCTTCCCGGCAGTCAGGTGCTTCTTCACCGTGGGCCACATCGCGATCTGACCTGCATCGGAAAGCAGGTACTGGATGATCGTTGCTTTTTCGAGTGCCTCTTCGATCTCGAAAAGATCTTTTCCCTCGACCCAGCCATCAGCGATTGCTTTATCCCAGGAGGGCGAGTTTTTACGCTGACCAACAATTACATTGATCCCATTGTCTTTAAGGTTGAGGGATTGTCCGGGGCCCTGCACACCGTAACCAAGTACGGCAACAGTTTCATCTTTAAGTACTTCCTGTGCTTTTGAGAGTGGGAATTCTTCCCTGGTCACGACATTTTCATCAACGCCGCCAAAATTAATTACAGCCATTTTTTTGATTTAATTGTATGTTAATACTTCTTCTTCAGATTCCTTTTGGAATTGTTCAAGTTCTTTCAGGTAGGAGGTGATCTCCTTGATCTGCTTGGTCATGGCAATTCTTCCTGACCTGGCGAACTGGAGGATGCCATAGGATTCCAGCTCCCTGAACAGTTGCTGGGTCTCTGTCTTGTGCCCTGTTTTTTCGACCACAATATATTCCGGTTCGATGGTCAGCACGCGGGCATTGAATTTCCGGATCAGGCTTTCCACGTCGTCGCCATGGGCAAATGCCTTGGTGGGCACCTTATAAAGTGCAATTTCCTGGTAGACGATCTCGTCTTCTGTGTGGTAAAACGCCTTCAGGATCCCAATCTGTTTCTCGATCTGCTTGGTCAGTGTTTGTACCATCGATTCAGTTGTGGTCACAACGATGGTGAACCGGTAGATTCCCCTGACCTCAGACTCAGAGGTGTTTAAGCTATCAATATTCAGGTGGCGCCTGGTAAAGATCACTGTGATCCTGTGCAACAACCCGATCTTGTTCTCTGTAAATATGGTGATTGTATATTCGTTTTTCATCTCTTTATTTATTAATATTTATTGATCAGATGGAGTGCTCCGTTAAAGTAAACAAATCAGTCAAGACGCATTTCTGAAACAGTGCCTCCGGCCGGTATCATGGGGAAAATATTTCCTTCTTTCTGTACCTTCACCTCCAGCATAAACGGGCCATCAACATCGATGACTTCCTGGAGTGTCTCCTTCAGCAGATTCCTGTCGGAGATCTGCTTTGAAGGAACACCGAATCCTTCGGAGATCATCAGGAAATCCGGATTCTTCAATTCGGTCGACGAATACCTGTTCGAGAAGAACAGTTGTTGCCACTGCCGCACCATCCCCAGGAAATCATTGTTCAAAAGAATGACCTTTACCGGCAGGTTATATTGAGCAATCGTCCCCAGCTCCTGGACGGTCATCTGGAATCCGCCGTCGCCAACGATCACGAAAATAGGCCGTTTGGGTTCTGCCAGCGCAACACCCATTCCGGCTGGAATTCCGAATCCCATGGTGCCCAGCCCGCCCGAGCTGATCCATGAATTTGGTTTCTGGTATCCGTAATACCTTGCAGCAGCCATCTGGTGCTGACCCACATCACTGACGATAATCGCCTCACCATTGGTCATTTCTGATAATGTATTGATGACTTCTCCCATATGCATTTTTTCATCTGCAGGATGAATGTCTTTGCCGATTACTTTCTCAAACTCTATTTCATGGAGCTCGCTGAACGTTTCGAGCCAATCTTCATGTGAGTTCTTCTTGATTTTCGGAATCAGCAGTTCGAGCGCCTGCTTCGCATCTGCATTGATGGCCACGTCGGTCTTCACATTCTTATCGATCTCCGATTTGTCGATCTCGATATGGATTACCTTGGCCTGTTTGGCATAGGTATTCAGGTTCCCGGTCACCCGGTCATCGAACCGCATCCCGATCCCGATCAGGAGGTCACACTTATTGGTATTTATATTAGGTGCATAATTCCCGTGCATCCCCAGCATCCCCGTATACAGGGAATGGTTGGTAGGGAAGGAGGATAATCCATGAAGCGTTGCAGCCACGGGCAAACCTGCTTTTTCTACGAATGCTCTGAATTCAGCCTCAGCACCGGAGATGGTAACGCCCTGACCCAACAGCACAAGCGGCTTCTGAGAAGCATTAATCAGCTCTGCAGCCTTTTCAATATCACTCATCAGCGGCTTGGGCTTGGGAACATAACTGGCCACCAGGTTGATCGGTTCATACTTGTATTCGAGCTCCTCGAATTGGGCATTCTTGGTGATATCGATCAGCACCGGACCGGGCCTTCCTGAATTCGCAATGAAAAACGCCTTGGCCATCACCTCGGGTATCTCCTCGGCAGTGGTGATCTGGTAGTTCCATTTGGTGATCGGCATGGAAACACTGACCACGTCTGTTTCCTGGAATGCATCCGTACCGAGCAGCGCTGCGCCCACCTGTCCTGTGATACAGACCAATGGTGTTGAATCCAGCATTGCATCTGCCAGTCCGGTCACCAGGTTGGTAGCTCCCGGTCCTGAGGTAGTGAAACATATCCCTGGCTTATGCTTTGTGCGGGCATACCCCTGGGCCGCATGTATTGCTCCCTGTTCGTGACGTACCATCACATGCTTCAGCTTGTCCTCGTAGTTGAAGAGTGCATCATAGATAGGCATGATCGCCCCTCCGATGTATCCAAAAATGGTGTCCACATCTTCAGCAAGCATTGACCTGATCATCGCTTCTGCTCCAGTGATCTTCTCAACAGCTTTTTGTTTGGCTGCACCTTTGGTTTTTGTCTTTGTTTCCATCTGTTTAATATTTATAATAAATTATTCTCTTAATACCTTTACTGCTCTCTTATTACTATTTCTATTTTCCTGTCACTATTTCTTTTCTCCTGTTACGTTCCCTTTTCATTTATTACCTTACTGCACGCAGATTAACTACTGCGCGTTTTTTTCCTCTTACTGGGCGTTTATTATCCTTACAGCACCTTTGTCTGCCGATGTAACCATGGAGGCGTATGCCTGCAGGGCCCGGCTGACCACCCTTTCTCTTCGGGGGTTCCAACCCTCCGGGTCGGCATCACGTTTTTTCCTTCTTGTTTCCAGTTCTTTTTCGCTGATCCTGAGTTCAATGGTCCGCATCGGGATGCTGATCTCTATCACATCACCATCCTCTATCAAACCAATCGCTCCTCTGTCAGCAGCCTCGGGTGAAATATGCCCGATGGACAATCCGGAAGTCCCCCCGGAAAATCTTCCATCGGTGATCAGTGCACACTTATCACCCAGCTTTTTTGATTTAATGTAGGAGGTTGGGTATAACATCTCCTGCATTCCCGGTCCTCCTTTGGGGCCCTCAAATCTTATTACTACAACATCGCCGGCCTTGATCTTGTTCTGCAGAATGGCTTCCACGGCATCATCCTGCGAATCAAAAACGCGGGCCGAACCGGAGAAATTCAATACATTTTCATCCACTCCCGCGGTCTTGACAATGCACCCGTCTTCAGCGATATTCCCGAACAGAACCGCCAGTCCGCCATCCCGGGAATAGGCATGCTCCAGGTCGCGGATACACCCACCTTCCCGATCCTTGTCCAGCATTTTAAACCTGGACTCCTGGGAGCCCATTTTCAGGTTGAATTTTCCTGCCGGGGCTGCACGGTATGCGGTTTCAGCCGCTTCATCAAGACCATCCTGCGTGATGTCGTAGAAATCCATGGCTTCCCCGAGTGTTTTCCTGTCCACGCGGCTGACTTCCCTGTTGATTTTCCCTCCCCTGTCAAGCTCGGCCAGGATTCCCAGGATCCCGCCTGCCCGGTTCACATCTTCCACGTGATAGGATGAACTGGGAGAAACTTTACAAAGTACAGGAGTAATTCTCGAAAGCGTATCCATATCTTTCATCGTAAAATCCACTTCGGCTTCCCGGGCAATGGCCAGCAGGTGCAGGACCGTATTTGTAGACCCGCCCATGGCAATGTCCAGGGTCATGGCATTCTCGAATGCAGCACGGGTGGCAATGGAACGTGGCAGCACACTTTCATCACCTTCCTCGTAATAAGCAATTGTATTTTCTACCAGCTGCCTGGCGGCTTTCTGAAATAATTCCTTTCTGTAAGCATGGGTGGCAACGACTGTCCCATTCCCGGCAAGTGCCAGGCCAATGGCCTCGTTCAGGCAGTTCATGGAATTGGCCGTGAACATCCCGGAGCAGGAGCCGCAGGTTGGACAGGCGGCTTTTTCCACCTGCATCATCTTCTCTTCGCTTACCGTATCATCCACGGCCATCACCATGGAATCCACCAGGTCGAGTTTCTGTTCACCATCGTCCCCTGCCTCCATGGGACCACCGGATACAAATATTGCAGGGATATTCAGCCGCATGGCTGCCATCAGCATACCGGGAGTGATCTTATCACAGTTGCTGATACAGAAAAGTGCATCCACCTTATGTGCATTGGCCATGTACTCGATGCTATCAGCGATCATATCGCGTGAAGGCAGGGAATACAGCATTCCATCGTGTCCCATCGCGATACCATCATCGATGGCAACCGTATTGAATTCTGCAGCGAAAAATCCCATGGACTCAATGATCTCCTTCACCTCCTGTCCGATATGATGCAGGTGCGCATGTCCGGGAACGAACTGGGTAAATGAGTTGGCGATCGCAAATACCGGCTTCCCGATCTGCTCCTCCTTCATCCCGTTGGCACGCCAAAGGCTCCTTGCTCCGGCCATTCTCCGGCCCATTGTTGTTGTATGGCTCCTGTACGTATTTTTCATATCGACCCCTTAAACGCAGAAGAGCCATCCCCTTTGTATGAGAATGGCCCTTGTATTTTGTTATAGTCTACACCATTCTCATGCCGGAAGGACCACGATGACCACCACCAGAAGTACGAGAATAATATGTAGACGATTCAGCTTCATATGCTATAAAACATGGTTCAAATATAGAGATAAAATCAATACGCAAAAACTTTTTAAGAAAAATTTATGAGTTTCTTAACGTTTGGTAGATTTTTGAGGTTAAAATGACGAAAATGAAAGCAATCTTCCGGGATGCCGGTTGCCTGCTTTCTGACAATAGTTAACTAAAAAAACAATTGTATCTACTGCTTTTATAGTTGAATCACTGTATTTTCAGTTGATGGTCTCCAGGGGGCGATAAAATCATTTATCCTCAGTCATTTGTAATTTTGCTTCCCCACCAGTCATTTCCCGGATTGTAATCCTCCGAGAGAAACCGCATGCGTTGTTCTTCCAGCCGACGCATCCGTTCGGTCCGTATGGATTCCAGGTGGGCTGCCTCCTTCTCAGGATCATATTCAGGATCAGGTACCGGGTATCGGGCGCCCACACCATCGAGGTATCCAAACAGGTCCAGTTGCAGCTCCCTCGCTTTTTCCGGATAGGTATCAGAAAGATCTGTGGTCTCACTGATATCCTCTGCCAGGTTGTACAGTTCGGTCCTGCCGTCCTCATAATAATGGATCAGTTTCCAGTCGCCCAGACGGATGATCGAAGAAGGTTCACCGCCCTGGTTCCCGTAATGCGGATAGTGCCAGATCAGCGGTCGTTCGGGAATGGTCTCCCCCAGGAGCAGAGGCAGAAGGCTCACTCCGTCTGCATGTTGATCGGGCCTCAATTCTGTCCCGGTAAGCTCCATGAGCGTGGGATAAAAATCGGTACCCGAAACGGGGGTGCTGTTGCGCACTCCGTTGTGCTTCATCCAGGGCACGCTAATGAAATACGGTTCCCGGATACCCCCTTCATACTGGTACCCCTTCCCTGCCCGCAAAGGCTTATTGGATGTGGCAAACGCATCTCCGGCTGCAACACCACCGTTGTCAGAGGTAAAGACCACAATTGTATTGTCCTCCACTCCCAATTCTTCCAGTTTTTCCAGCACCAGCCCGATGGCATCGTCCATTTGCTCCACCAGTCCGGCATACACCGGGTTGTCCTGTACCTGCCTGATCGGAAGGTATTTTCCCATTTCAAACCCGGTTTCTGCAATGCCCAGGCTATCGGCCTTGTCCCTGTACTTCTGCCACCTGGCCTTTGTGGTCTGGATGGGACTGTGTACGGCATAAAATGAAAGATAGGCGAAGAAAGGGAGTCCATGTTGTTGCTGGAGATGGGACTTCATGAAATCTGCTGTCTCCCTGGCCAGGCGCATGGAAAGGTTCTCTCCGGGTTCACGGTTCTCCAGGTTTGGGTTGTTGTAGGGATCAAAATATCCCCCGCGGGGACTTCCTGCATCCCATCCGCCAACATTGATATCAAACCCATGATCCCCTGGCCAGGAACCTTCAGACCCCAGGTGCCATTTACCTGCAAAAAACGTGATGTACCCTGCCTGCTGCAAAGCTTCAGGAAGCGTTATGTACCCAGTATCCAGCTGGTGCACATAATCAGCCGGCAATAACTTACTGAAACGTCCCTTTTCCCGCCATGCCTCTCCGCTTCTTGCACCGATCCAGTCGGTGATCCCATGCCGTGCGGGAAACTTACCGGTCATGATACTGGCCCGTGACGGACTGCACACCTGGCATGCGGCATACCCGTCGGTAAAGACCATCGACTGGTTGGCGAGCCCGTCCAGGTGAGGCGTTTCATACAGATCACTCCCCATGAAACTCATGTCATGGTACCCGAAATCATCGGCCAGGATAAAGAGGATATTCGGGGACTGGTTATCAGAGGAAGTATTGCAACCTGTTGCAAGCAGCAAGCATGCGGCAATGAGCAGTGTAATACTCCTGAAATAAACCTGCTTTTGTTCTGGGGTGACTCGATAATAACTGGAACTGTTATATTTCATATTGATCGTTTCCTTGGAACTCATTCTTAAAACCGCAACCAGTTTATTTTTGCGATAACTGTTTCTGCGCCAACTGCTTCAGCGCCAACCACGTCAGTACCAACCAGGTCAGTGCCAACTCCTCCAGCACCAACTATTCCAGCACCAGCTCCTCGGCTTCCCCCTGGTCACCGCGAATCTTTTCAAATTCCGTTATCATCTCCTGCAATTTACCAGGCTTGGTTTCCGCGAGATTCTGCTGTTGCCCTATATCGGTGGCGAGATTATACAGCTGGTAGGAATCCGAATTGCCCAGTTCAATATTCACCATCTTATTCACAGCGGGTCCTTTGTAAGGGGGAATCATGACCCAGTCTCCCTTGCGAAAAGCAGTCCGGGTGGTGGCCTCGAGCACCAGCTCTTCCCTTCCCTGGTTAGATTTTCCCATAAAAACATCCAACATATTTTTGCTGTCAGGACCGGTTGCTTCACTGCCGACCAACTCGGCCAAAGAGGTATAGATATCGAGTTGCGATACCAGGGCATTGGATACTCCAGGACTGATCGTTCCTCTCCAGTACACAATAAACGGCACCCGGGTGCCCGCTTCAAAAAGACTGTATTTCCCGCCGCGGAGTGGTCCCCAGGGGGTATGGTCCCCCAGCTTTTCCACTGCATCATCGTAATAACCATCATTCAATACCGGGCCATTGTCACTGCTGAAAATAATGAGTGTATTCTCCAACAGACCTGCTTCCTCAAGTGTTTGCATAAAATCACCAATCACCCAGTCTGCCTCGGCGATCACGTCACCACGTGGCCCCATACCGGTGGCCCCCTCAAATCTTGGATGCGGGGTACGGGGTACATGGGGTTGTTGAAATGCATAATAGAGAAAGAAGGGCTCCTCCTTATGCTCCTGCACATAGGCTTTTGCCTTTGCCAGGAAATGGTCGGCCATGTCAATATCGCTCCATTTGGCAGCATCCCCGCCTTTCATATAACCGATCCTGGGTATACCATTCACGATGCTGCTGTTGTGGCCATGGTGCCACCGCATGGTCAGCAATTCCTGGTTGTCCTTACCGGTGGGTTCGCCTTCGAAATTGTTTTTATAGTCTACCATGATCGGATCATCGGGATCCAGTCCCACTACATACCCGTTCTCAATATATACCGTTGGGACCCTGTCCTGTGTGGCAGCCATGATATGCGCATAGTCAAATCCCACCTCATTTGGTCCGGGTGAGATCCGTTCATTCCAGTCCACGTTCCCGTCACCCAGTCCTACATGCCATTTTCCGACGATTCCCGTATGGTACCCTTCTGCTTTCAGCATTTTTGGCACCAGGGGCACTTTCCTTAAGTACGGCGCAGATGTACAGGAAGAAGTCTTAAAACAGGGGATAAAACCCTCCGATGATCCCGATTGGGGAAAAGAGCCGGAAACGAATTGGGGAAAACTCAACACTCTTGAGGGGGAGAAAACTGTGGAAAGCCTACGGGGAAATTACCGCAAGCTTTACGAAAATGTGTACGAAGCAATTACAGAGCAGAAGCCACTGGAGGTAACTGCAGAACAGG
>CAZPTO010000104.1:0-6701 GCA_964589155.1 uncultured Bacteroidaceae bacterium
CAATTTCGAGATCCAGGGAGAGAAGGGGATCACAGATTTTGATTACCATACCCGAAGGATTTACATTGAAGGAACCAGCGAATCGCATCGCTGGGAAGATATGAATGATGGCTGGCTGGAAAAATACGACCACCCGCTCTGGAAAAAATACGGGGAGTATGCTGCTGGTTCAGGCCATGGCGGAATGGATTTCTTTGTTGTACATGCATTTGTTGAGTCGGTCAAAAGAAAAGTGTCCCCCCCACTTGATGTGTATGATGCTGCCGCGTGGAGCGCTATCACACCTCTTTCGGAACAATCACTTGCAGAAGGAAATGCCGTTCAGTATTTCCCCGATTTTACACGTGGAAGATGGATCCGAAATCAACCCCTTTTTGCCACCATGGGTGATGCATATTAGCATCTAAAAAAGAATCTGCGCATAATATGTTTTAGCAAATAAGGGAGCACTTGAATGTGGCTCAGCCGGGAACTTCAATCGCACAGGAGCTGAGCGTGGGGATAGCTGCCAGGCAGGGCGAATAATCCAACCCGCCTGACAATGTTGCACATATTCTATTCCTGCAGCATTTCTACTTCACCCGTCGCCACATCATACATGGCACCCCTGATGAGGATCGCGCCCTTCTTCTCCAACTCAGCCAGGATGCTGCTCTGCTTCCTGATCTGTGCGATAGAAAGCTGTACATTGTGCGCGGCCACCCGGTCGACCTGTGATGCTGCGTCACTGAATGCATCGACTGCGGGCTGAATTTTTGACAAAAGCGTGGTGATATTGCCCAATTCCACCTGTTGACAGGCCGAAGTAACGGCACCACAGGAGGTATGTCCGAGTACCAGGATCAGTTTTGACCCGGCCACCTTGCAGGCATATTCGAGTGATCCGAGGATATCCTCATTTACAATGTTCCCCGCCACCCGGGCATTGAAGATCTCACCGATCCCCTGGTCAAAGATATGCTCTGCTGCAGCGCGTGAGTCGATACACCCCAGGACCGCGGCAAACGGGTATTGCCCTTCTGACGTTTCCTTCACCCTTGTTGCATGATCGCCCTGGACCGTTGTTCCATCCATAAAGCGACGATTGCCATCCACCAGGCGTTCCAGCGCCTCCCCAGGCGACATTTGCTGTTGTGATTCTTTTGTAAAAGTATGCATATGTTCATTATTTAAGGTTCGTTTGTTATCATAATCGTTTTACCCAGGGTCCAGTTTTATACTGCAACTTAGTAAATAGCTCTGATACGATACGAAATATTTACAACGGGCAAGGCATGTTTGTTCTATGCAACCCTCAAAAAAATGAAAATCACCCGTGTTCAAATAAGTGAATACGCGCATGCATAATTTACATTCCCAGGATCATTAAAGGAAGATCCATTGTACTGAAGCCGCAGACCCTTGATTTCCATTTATTTTATTAGTAATTTGTATTGATTAGATAGTGGTTAAATGCCACATCGCATGAAACGCTTAAAACTCAGCGGGCCAGACAGGTGGATTACCAACAGGTTTAGCTCCAAAAGGATCGACGAAAAAACCCGTTTGCAACAAAAGATCTATTGGGTGGCCAGCCTGGCTGTGACCATCATGATCGGGATCCTGGTCCTGACTTACCACCTGGTCTTTCCTGATTTAAGGATCCTCATCTGGTACGGCTTGTTCCTGATCCTGTTATTCCTCCAGGGGGTTATCATGCCCTTAATCTCGAAGGGATTTCTGCTCACCATTTGGTGGCAGTTTTTCAACCAGACGCTTATCGCCATTGCCACATTTGTCGCAGTTATAAAGTTGGGCGGAATCCCGTACAGCGGAGGACTCGTCCTGGTAGGTCTCGCATTGGTATTCTTCTCTCTGAACTTCGAAAAACGTGCAGCAACCATCGCCATTTTTGTCATTCATATCATCAGCGTGATACTCATGGCGCTGCTTCATCCGCTGTTGACTGTTCCGCCTGAAATGACACCCGCAGTGAACATTTCACTTTTTGCGATCAACATCATCTGGATCTCCGGTTTCGCTTTTGCCTTTGTAATGAATTTTATTACCCAGCGAGTAAAACTGGAAAAAAATGAAACGGAAAAAATAAAAGTACTGAATGAAACCAGGAATAAACTTTTTACAAATATCACCCATGAGTTCAGGACGCCATTGACGGTCATTAAAAGCATGACCGAACTGCTCCGCGAGCAGCCCGGGAAATGGAGAGAAAAAGGGATCGAAAAAATCGACATAAATGCAGACCAGTTGTTATACCTGGTCAACCAGATGCTGGACCTCTCCAGGCTGGAGTCGGGTGCGATGCCGTTGCACATAATCTCTTCCCGTATCAATATACAGATCCGGCACTTCGTAGAGATGCAGGAGTCCTTTGCTGCCTCCAGGCAAATCAGATTAGAATTCATTCCCTGTAACGAAGACCTGGTGATGGATTTTGATCCTGAAAAATTGTCTGCCATTATCTCCAACCTGGTACACAATGCAATAAAATTTAATGCTCCCGGTGGGGAAGTTACAGTGCGGTCTGAACTGACAAGCCAGGATACATTTACTCTTCAGGTAAGTGATAACGGACCCGGGATTCCTCCTGAAAGCACCAGGATGATATTCGAACGGTTTTACAGGATCGACAATAATGAAATGAAGCCCCAACCCGGTTCCGGATTGGGTCTTGCCCTGGTAAGAGAAATGGTGAAACTCCTGGAGGGAGAAATAGAAGTGGACAGCAAGCTAGGCGAAGGGACAGTATTTACCCTGAAATTCCCATGCAGGAAAAAACATCCCTTCATGGAGCCTGTGCAACCGGAAGGGGCAAGTGGCAGTTGGGGCACAGCGCAAAAACAAACCCGGGATAACAGAATTACAGGCACCGAAAATCATACAGCCTGTGAAGATGCGAAAGATCGGCTTTCTCAGGTTAAAATTCCCCTGCTCCTGATCGTTGAAGACAACCGGGATGTGGTCGAATATCTTTCCGAAATATTAAGCCCTGCTTACCAGGTCCTGACTGCAAAGAATGGAAAAGAGGGATTTGAAAAGGCTGTAAGAAATATTCCGGATATTATCATCAGCGATGTTATGATGCCCGTTATGGATGGGATCGAAATGCTAGAAAGGGTAAAGAAAGACCAGCACACCAGCCATATACCGGTGGTCATGCTTACTGCCAAAGCGGATGTCGATTCCAGGATCCGGGGACTGGCGTGGGGTGCTGATGCTTATCTTGTCAAACCATTCAACCGGAATGAACTGCTGGTGCAGGTACATGCGCTGATCAACCTGAGGAAAAAGCTCAGGGAGAGATATGCAAATATTCTAAATCCTGAACTTTCGGAAGATAACAGGTACAAAAACGAGGATGCCTTCATGATGAAAATCCGGAAGTTAATGATCGATCACCTGCACGAAGAGTCCTATGGTATCGATCAACTCTGCAGGGAGATAGGTATGAGCCGTACCCAGTTGTACCGGAAATTCAATTCCTTGTCAGATCAGACCATCTCAATATATTTCAGGACACTTCGCCTGCATAAAGCGAAGGAAATGTTGCTCAGCAGCGAGTTCACTGTCTCCGAAGTCGCTTACCTTACGGGATTCAAGAATGTTTCGCATTTCAGCAAAGTGTTTAAGAGTGAGTTCGAAGTCAACCCAAGCAAATACCTCCACCATTAATACCGCCTGGTACGGATAACAAAACAAATGGGAACCTGGGGAAAACGACCTGCCGCTGAGGAATCTGACATTGGTCTCCTTCCAGGTTTATTTTGCAACGATCAGTTTCGCAGTACGCGTTACATTCCCGGAGGTCATCCTGTAATAGTACACACCATCTTCAAGCTTGCCGGTTGCATAGTTGAGCGTGTGGTCTCCTGCAGGATACCACCTATCGGCGACGACGTCTACCCGCTTGCCGGAAATATCATATATTTCCAGCATTACGTTGCCCTGTCGCGCCAGTGAAAAACGTACTACGGAATATTCCCCTGCAGGATTCGGGAAGGTTTCCAGAAAAGCCTGTGCGGTATAGTGGGGCTCCCTGCCTACCTCAATATACCCGCAATCATCGCAATCGACCATCGGAAGTACATTCCAGCCCTTGTTATTGTTTTCGTGGATCTCCTCATAGAGGTTATCCGGATCGATCACCGCGTAGATCCGTGGTGAGCAGGTGACCGTATCAGGAACCTGCCAGTAAAAGTTCATGTATTCCTCGAAATCAAGGTTGGCATCCGAAGCGCCATAGATCATAGTACTCGGCTTCGAAATTCCTTTTTCGCCGGAGATATCAGTCAATTCAACACCCCCCATTTCCGGATCCCCGATATACAACTTCACATCCAGGAAATCGTCGAATGTTAACAGGCTGTAATTATGCACACGGGTGGTGATGGTTACCGTATCACCCGGATTGGCAAAGGGCGGATAAAATTGTATTTCGCGGGTACGTTGTTTCATGGAGGGTTTGATCTGGTCACTGCCTTTCTCCACTGCATAGCGCCAGGGCAGGATAAAAGCCAGGTCGGGCTTCTGACCGTAGTTTTCATTCCACCAGTCATCAAAACCTTCTTCAAAATCGATCATATAATCCAGCACCAAAGCTCCTGACTGCGACCGGTAGATGTAGGGGATGATATTATACCGTGCCACATTATCATAGCTGTCATCTAGTTCACCTATAAAGCCCTCGATCTTAAAGGAGCTTGTGAGTTCCGTGGATCTGCTGGAAAGCGATGATCTCGAATAATGCGCTGAGAGTTCACTGGATACGCCCACACGGTAATCAGTTGAAACATCTGCCCCAATTCCAAACGGTTTACAGCCTACGGAGACTGATCCTTCTGCACCGACCTTTACAAACATACTTGCTCCCACCCCCCCGGAATAGGAATAAGAACTGCCCTGGCTTGTTATATCTGTGAAAGTAAATGAAAAATTGCCACCTCCCGTTTTACTTACAGGCTGACTGTCGTATTGCACAGGGGCAAATACATCCGGATCCCTGCAAAAATCCACCTCACACTTATAGGGCATGTATGACAGCAGGTTACCTGACTCGTGGTCGAAAGTATACCCCGGGTGTTCCCATGCGTTGCCACTGCCCCACTTCGAAGTAAATTCCGTATCTGGGTTCAGTACAGCAAGCCTGCCGATGACCTTTCCGGCTTCATCATATACAGGGTACTTGTAATAGGAATAGTCAAGGGAGGAATAGAGTACAAAATCCTCTGTATTGACATCCTTGGAATTGCTGATGGTGGTCACGTCGGTTTTGGCCCTGTAAAAGGATTTTCCTTTTTCCCAGTTGGTCTTGACCGAGCTCTCAAATCCCGTTCCACCGGCCATGGCATAGGCCCGCAGGTCGGCCGAAAAGCCCATACTGTTGGCCGCTTCAAACTTCGTGGTGGCCTGGACCTCATCCTCTTTGAAATAGGTGGCCGTGAACTGCGGTTGTTCTTCGCCCAGGAAGGCACCACAAATATCATGAATCTCTCCGTCGAGCACATCAAAATGCACTGGTGGTGCATTCAGGATCACCAGCGGGTACTGCAGCTCAGAAACCCTGATCACCTCGGGTGTTCCAATCAAATAAAGATCAGCACCCTGCAAGTCAAATTCACCTGTGAGCATTGCGGTAGCATTGATATTGATCTCGTCCAAGGGCATCAGGAAGTGTTCTGCGGTTTCTGAAAATACCAGCGTATCAGCATCCACCTGCTCAATCTGCAACAGCTCAAACGAAGCCATGTCTGATGTCCCTGCTATCTGGGACCCGGCAGGCTGATCGGAAAGTAGCAATACAACTTCCTTGTTAAAATTGAGTGTCGCTGTATCCGGATTCAGATCTGCAACAATGAAGGACTCATTTCCTTTCAGATTTAAATACCCGGTAGAAGGTTCGAGATTCTGTACAACCTCCAATTGCATTCCTTTTCCTGTAGATCCAAGCACACAGAACCGGGAAGCATTGCTCACCAGTACCTCGTCCCTGCCCAGGTTGTCCATTTTTTCGCATTTCAACGAAAGCGCAATCCGGGTATTGTTGCTCCCGGCACTCCTTCCAAAATCACTGTGTGTGACATCCAGCACCTGGCTGTTATTGATCTGCTTTTTTACATTGTCGATGTCGAAAGAATTCACAAACAGCCGGTTACAATAATAATAATAATACCCCTCCGAGCCAAACCAGCAAGCCCCCCAACAACAGTCACCGGTGCACCAGTAGGTTCTACGGTGAGAATAAAAATTCGACCAACCGACGACAATCTCCTCCCTGCCATCCACATCCAGGTCGCCGCAGGCCACACGCATTTCGATCATTCTTCCATTTTTTCCGTTGTAATAGCTGTCTTTACTGGCAAGATTCTCAAGGGCAAGATTCAGGGTATCCATGAAGAGATACAACTCGTTGACTATTGAATCAAACTTGAGAATATTGAGATCATACTTTGTATGAAAGACCGGAGGGCTGCCAGTAACGGCATTGTCATTCAATGCTGCCTTGTTCTTCACCATCACAACTTCGTCGATCCCATCGCCATCCGTATCTCCGGAGGTGATGTCAAAGAAATGGTCGTAATAGGAAATTTCCCTGAAATTATCAATCATCGTGATATTCAGATCAGCATCGGTTTCAAACAGCGCCACGCGAAGTGTCTGTTCCTCCTTCCCATAACAGATTACGAATTCATCCGCTATGTCCT
>CAZPTO010000104.1:6801-9440 GCA_964589155.1 uncultured Bacteroidaceae bacterium
CGAAGTGTCTGTTCCTCCTTCCCATAACAGATTACGAATTCATCCGCTATGTCCTTGTCAAAATTACCCGCACAGATACGGACACGCCTGTAATCCATTGAATTTAGTTCTTCGAGCACATATTCGCGCTGACCTTCCCAGGCAAGGTTTTTACTTAACAATGGAATGGTGATTTTGATCCCCCCTGAAACATTGTTACAAATGGTCACCACTTCATCGACACCATCGCCATTGAAGTCACCGCTCACAGCAGCAGTCTTCATTTGTTCGATAAATTTAAAATCAGTTGAATCCTTTGCAAACATGGTATTCATGCTTGAGGGGACGTCCAGCACGCCATGCTTGGAATAATCGTTACCTGAAATATTGTAATTGTAGGCCATATAAATCTCAGCAGATCCTCCTACTTTATATATATTGGTAATCGGATCTCTTGTATGCTGTCCAAGGACAGAAGAAACAATAAACAAGAACAACGTACCTACAGCAGCTGTGCGTGTAATCTTTTTCATGTCGGGTTTTTTTTAGGTTTTAATTCTCCTTCGTAAGAGGACTTGATTCAAAAATTCGCATGTATATCCGAAAATTGAGGCTGAAAGAAACTGTCATAAATAACTCAGCAGCACTGATCATTTTCGATTTGAAGACAGGTACAGCCCTTCCAAAGAGAGTGATTTCGACCAGCCAGGATCGAAAGTCAATAAATTTATGCCATTTCGCATTGATTGTCAAGTCTGTTCAACTAATTATCCAACATAAGCCTTCTGAATTCCACCAATCTTGAACAGTTGGGGAGTATTTACACACTTCAGGTGTGGAATCCAAAGTAATTTTCATTTGGACATCTTTAGCCTTTATCTATCTAATTGTTGATTTAAAGGGATTTAACAATAATTTAGTGGAATCCGACAAAATTGGTACAATATTATCACCCATCAGAATAATCACTTATTAATACAACATAAAATGGAAAATTTATTTACTGCAGATTTCTGGACCAGTCTTTCACAAAAAGCGATGGACTGGGTTGTCACCGAATTGCCCGGACTTTTGATCATTATCATTTTGTTTTTTGTAGCGTTGCGGGTCATACGCTTTTCGATGAAGCGACTGCGCAAGGCATTTATCCACCGGGCAGACAAAAAGGACATGGTTGATTCTGAAGAAGCAGAAAAGCGGATCTCCACCCTTACTTCTATTATTCACGGTGTAATAAAGATCATCCTCTGGGTGGTGTTCATGATGATCGTTTTACAAAAATTCGGGATCAATATTGCCCCCATCCTGGCAGGTGCCGGTATCATCGGGCTGGCTGTGGGATTTGGTGCACAGGAACTGGTCAGGGACTTCATTACAGGCTTTTTCATGATCCTTGAAAATCATGTCCGCAGGGGGGATGTTGCCATTATTAACGGTACCGGGGGACTGGTGGAGAAGATCGAATTCCGGACCATTACCCTGAGAGACTTCTCCGGAACCGTGCATGTCTTTCAGAACGGGAAGATCACAACGATCTCCAACATGACAAAAGACTGGTCGGCCATGGTATTTGATATCGGTGTGGCATACAAGGAGAACCTTGACAAGGTAATGGATCTCATGAAACAGGTGGGCGACCAGATGAAAGCGGACGAAGATTTCAGTGACAGGATCATTGAACCCATCGAAATCTTCGGTGTGGATGAATTTGGTGACAGTGCGATCACAATTAAGGCGAGACTGAAGACCAAGCCTATCCAGCAGTGGACCGTGGGAAGGGAATACAGGAAAAGGCTGAAAGACACATTCGACAAGCACAACATCGAAATACCATTCCCCCACACGACAGTCTACTGGGGCGAAGAAATCAGTCCGTTAGAGCTGAACATGAAGAAATCTGCCTGATCAAAAGCATGATAAGGTAGTAAATCAGATCTATACAACAACTTTAGGCAATGAACTTCCGTTACATAATATCAAACGGCAATGAAATTAATATGCAATAAATTTTGCCAAAACATCTCCAGGTAGCATTTTTGCGGAAAATATTTCATTGATTCAAACCCTAAAGCATGCGTCGAATCTTCTTTATACTTTGCGGACTGTGTTGCGCTTTAATTGTATCTGCCCAGGATGGAACAACAAACAATGCGGCACCCTATCATTCCCAGTCAACCCGGCAAGCCGATAATGATTCTAGTCCTGATACCGGTATCTATTCAAATGTGTCTGCATCCGATACACTTTTACCGGCATCCGAACCACTGCATGCAGATACGATTTTTTTACAACCGGATCAGGCTTCTGCCTATATTGACAGCCTGCTAAAAGAGAATAAATTATGGAGGTCAGGAAAGGATTCGATGAGAAACTCCCTGGAACGCCTGGTCGATCATTACCATGAACCTGTGGACAGCGTGATCACGCGGCTGCTGGAATTCAGGTTCGACTCCCTGGCCTTCGAAATCACCGACATCATCCGAAATGACACGCTCCCCCTCAGGTGGCTGAATGATTCTATCTTTATTATTGATACCATTGCGCTGCCGCGGGAACCCATTTTAGTGCAACAAACCATTACCAGGGGCGCGATAGACACTACCGTTTTTGCATTTGCCGACAGCCTGCCCCTGTTGAGGCGAATGGTAGACAGCATGATG
>CAZPTO010000105.1:0-9424 GCA_964589155.1 uncultured Bacteroidaceae bacterium
ATATTGTTGATGAGTTAAAGCAAAAGATGATGCTTTTAGCCGAGAAACTGGAGCTTCAAAAGAAATCAAATATGGAGTTGGAATCTCAAAATAATGAATTAGCAATCAAGCTATCAGAGCAACAACAGGAGCTGGAGAAAATTAAAAATGAAAACAATACGCTGAGGCTTTCAAAGGCATTTGTTTCTGAAAACGGACAGCCACAGGAAGCGAAATTGCAGATTAATAAAATTGTGCGGGAGATTGACAAGTGTATTGCTCTTTTAAACAGGTAGCATTGTTACGATGGACGAAAAGTTGGCAATAAAGGTACAGATCGCTGAACGATTCTATCCATTAAAAATAGAGCGAAAAGAAGAGGAGAAAATAAGAAAAGCTGCTTCATCCATGGGAGATTCTTTAATAGTTGCCGGTCAGAGGTATACAGATAAAGATCCACAGGATTTTTTGGCGATGGCAGCATTGCAGTTTGTTATTCAGCTGATCGATTGTGATTCTAATCAGAATTTGCTATCTTTGGAAAAGGATTTAAGGTCCTTAAACGATGAACTTAATGATATACTGAAAGAAGAGTAATAGCGTTCTTTTAAATATATGAAGATTTTGCCCGCATTGTTTCTTCAACCATTTGTGAAACTCAACACTTATTAATTTGGAGTTAAACTCGTTTTGTTCAGAGCAGGCCGCACCTTGATTTATTTCAGGGATTTTCCCCCAGGAAATCAGCGGAAACTCGATCCAGAACGGAGACTCCATTAATGCCTTACTGGGGTTTTAATAAATCTTGAAGGAATATGCGGTTTTTTTATGTTTAGAATTTGATGAATTATGGAACTGATAATAACACAAATGATTCTCCAGGTTCCTACTGTGGGCTGCATTATAGCAGCTGCCGGGGGCTTGCTGATCGGGAGCGTTGCAGCGTACCTGGTCACACAAGCTTCTGTCAGGAAGAAAGGGAACAGGATCATCACTGAAGCAGAGCAGGAGGCTGAAATGATCAAGCAGCGGAAGATGCTCCAGGCAAAGGAGAAATTTCTTCAGCTGAAAGCCGATCACGAAAAAATGATCAATGAGAAAGATGGAAAACTCTCCCAGCGTGAGAACAACATCAAGCAAAAAGAGTACGCTCTTTCGCAACGATCAGAAGACCTGCAGGACAAACAAAAAGAGCTTGACGCAATCCGGGAAAACCTTTCGGTTCAACTGGACCTCGTCGAGCGGCGCAAAGAAGAACTTGAAAAAACACACAGGCAGCAGGTGGAACAGCTGGAGACCATCTCTGGATTTTCTGCCGAGGAAGCCAAAATGCAGCTTGTGGAATCTCTGAAGGAGGAAGCACGCACCGATGCCATGTCATTCGTGAATGAGATCATGGACGAGGCCAAAATGACTGCCAACCAGGAAGCCAAAAAAATTGTCATCGAATCCATCCAGCGGGTAGCAGCTGAAAATGCAATCGAAAATTCTGTTACCGTGTTTCACATTGATTCCGACGAAATGAAGGGACGGATCATTGGCAGGGAAGGACGTAATATCAGGGCGCTGGAAGCGGCAACAGGGGTGGAGGTGATCGTAGATGATACCCCTGAAGCAATTATCCTTTCAGCATTCGATCCTGTCCGGCGCGAAATTGCCAGGCTCGCCTTGCATCAGCTGGTGACTGACGGAAGAATTCACCCGGCACGGATTGAAGAGGTGGTTGAGAAAACCAAGAAGCAAATCGAGGATGAGCTCGTGGAAACAGGTAAGCGCACAGCGATTGACCTGGGTATACATGGTCTGCACCCCGAGCTGATCAGGATGGTGGGCAAAATGAAGTACCGGTCATCTTATGGACAAAACCTGCTGCAACACTCAAGGGAAGTAGCCAACCTCTGTGCCATCATGGCTTCAGAACTTGGACTGAATGCAAAAATTGCCAGGCGGGCAGGTCTGCTGCATGATATTGGAAAGGTGCCCGATGATGAACCTGAACTCCCGCATGCAGTGTTCGGCATGAAACTGGCTGAGAAATATAAAGAGAAGCCGGAAGTCTGCAATGCCATTGGTTCGCACCATGATGAAGCGGAAATGACGACCCTTATCGCTCCCATTGTGCAGGTTTGCGACGCTATCTCAGGAGCACGCCCCGGAGCCAGGAGGGAAGTGGTGGAATCGTATATCAAGCGTCTGAAAGAATTGGAGGCAATGGCCCTGTCACACCCTGGTGTGATGAAGACCTATGCAATTCAGGCAGGACGTGAGTTGCGCGTGATCGTTGGCAGTGAGAAGGTGAGTGATAAGGACGCAGAAAAATTGTCATACGATATTGCCAGGAAGATCCAGGATGAAATGACCTATCCCGGCCAGGTAAAGATCACAGTAATCAGGGAGACCCGGGCAGTCAATTATGCAAAATAATTGTTCATGAAAAAGGTACTCATCACAGGAACAGCCGGCTTTATCGGTTCACACCTGGCGGAAAAGCTCCTCTCCGAAGGCTACGAGGTGGTGGGGCTGGATATGATCAATGACTATTACGACATTAATCTCAAATACGACAGGCTGCGTAAAGCTGGTATTGACCGGGAATCCATAAGCTATGGCGAACTTGTTCTGAGTGAAATATCCTCATCCTACCGGTTCATACAACTGAAACTTGAAGAAAAGGAACCGCTGATGGACCTTTTTCAGCAGGAGAAGTTCGATGTGGTGATCAACCTGGCAGCGCAGGCCGGTGTGCGCTACAGTCTCACCAATCCGGAAGCATATGTCGACAGCAACATTACCGGCTTTCTTAATATCCTGGAAGCCTGTCGCTATCATCCTGTTCAAAACCTGGTGTATGCCAGCAGCAGCAGTGTGTACGGATTGAATGCCAATATGCCATTCTCCGTGCGTTCCAACGTGGACCACCCCGTGAGTTTGTATGCAGCCAGCAAGAAAAGCAACGAGCTGATGGCGCATACGTATAGTCACCTGTTCGGGATTCCGACCATCGGATTGCGCTTTTTTACTGTATATGGACCCTGGGGACGTCCTGATATGGCGCTGTTCCTTTTTACCGATGCGATCCTGCGTGGCCGCCCCATTCAGGTCTTCAACCATGGGAAAATGGAACGCGATTTTACCTTTATCAGCGATATTGTGAATGGAATTGCGAAAATGGTGGATCACCCTCCGACGGGGAACCTGGA
Source organism: uncultured Bacteroidaceae bacterium (assembly GCA_964589155.1). Taxonomy (GTDB): domain Bacteria; phylum Bacteroidota; class Bacteroidia; order Bacteroidales; genus M55B112. The sequence goes on from CAZPTO010000105.1 coordinate 3,180, forward strand.
CTGGGATCCTGTGCATCCTGATCCTTCCGGTTCAACGGCACCCTACCGGCTTTACAATATAGGCAACAACAGTCCGGTAAAACTGATGGAGTTCATTGAAGCAATTGAAAAAGCCCTGGGAAAAGTTGCAATCAAGGAGATGAAACCTATACAACCCGGAGACGTAGTTAAAACGTGGGCTGATGTGGATGCATTGGTGGAGGATTATGACTACAGACCTCATACTCCCATCCAGGAAGGAGTGGATGCATTCATCGGTTGGTTCAGGAAATATTATGGAATCTGATTTTGCCCGCCTTGCTTAATGATCCTGATTAATTCTTCCAGGAATTCCGCCTTTTCCTGCATGCGCGATGCGGAATAAGCAAAATGCAACCCTTCCGTCAGTCGCCCGATGGTTTCGATATTTGTGGCGGGTCGCATGTATTCAGGACGCACATCGATCTTTTGCTCCGAAAGAAAATATTCCACTTCTGCTCTTCCAAGGATCGTCCCCTGTGTGTAGGGATTGATATAGAACATAATACCATCCGGATCATCAGGGTAGTACCTGTCGTGGTAGCAGAGCAGGAAATTATGCGGAAGATCAACTCCAAAGACCGGGAGCTCCAGCCGGGCGGCAATCTCTGCATAGATCACCGAAAGCGTGATCGGTAATCCCTTGTGCGTGTCCAGCACATGGTTGACGAAAAAGAGCTGAGGAGAGCTGACCCCTCTGATGGTCCTGTTGAATTTATGAACAGAAAAAAGAAAATGATTGATCACCCGTACTTTTTCCATCGCGGTGAGATGGTTATTTAACTCAAGCCATATTTCGTTTCGCAATGCTTCGATCTTCCGCTCAATCTCTTCAAATTCAAGATCCGGGTATTGCGACCGTGCGATCAGGTAGGCGCCGAAAATCAGCTGTTCACCCCGGCAATCTGCCCAATCCTTCAGGTCCTTTTTGACACCTTCCTGGTGTATTTTCAAAATTACATTCTCAATGGTTGTCTGGATACGACGGTCGGGAGCAGATTCCCATGTGTATTCAAGGATCTGCACTGCAGGACGCCCCAGTTCAACAAGTCGTTCGATCACAGGAAGATGAACTGAATGGTCAGGATCGTCCAGCAACCTGACTAGCGCTTGTATTTCATGCCTGTTATTCTTCATGCATGGTCATGCTTTCCAGAACATCTATTAGCAATTGTTTTACGTAGTCCTGGTAATCGGTAATGAATCTCCCTGTGCTCCTGTTGGCCAGTGCAATACACAAGGTGATGGCCTGGTGACCCAGCCTGGTTGCAAGTCCGTATAAAGCAGATCCTTCCATTTCAAAGTTATTGATGCGGTAGGAATTGTACCTGAAGCTGCTGATCTTATCTATGTATTCCGGATCATGAATATCCAGGCGCAGCGACCTGCCCTGTGGCGCATAAAAACCAGGGGCAGACAAGGTGATTCCATGAATGTAATGCTTCCTTGAGACCTTTTCCAGGAGTTTTTCCGGGGCATGTATGAAATAAGGTTTGCTGTTGTCAGGGTTCCAATCCATGTGCTCCACGAAAGCATTACCAAGGCGCGTATTCGATATTTGATCCATCCCGGCATAAAAATGCATCAGGTTGTCAAGCCCCCCGGCAATTTCGGAGACAATGATGTCCCCCGGATCAATTTCGGCATGCAATGCACCACTGGTTCCAAGTCTGACCAGGTCTAAGCCCCGGTGCGTATCTCTGATGGTCCGCTGTTCAAGATCAATGTTTGCCAGTGTGTCGAGTTCATTTACAACGATATCGATATTGTCTGTACCAATCCCGGTCGACACTACTGAAATATGTTTTCCGCCGTAATGTCCTGTGTGTGTTACAAACTCACGGTTTTCGACACGAAGTTCCACACTGTCGAAAAGAGAGGACATCATCTGCACTCTCTTGGGATCGCCCACCAGGAAAATGGTATCCGCAATATCTCCGGGCTTGAGGTGCAGGTGATAGACCTGTCCTTCCTCAGTTAGCACCAGTTCTGAATTCTCAATCTTCCGCTTTTCCATTATTTACATGGTTTGGTAACAAAATTAATGTAATTTTGTGGGTGCTGTGAATAGGTTATAAACAATTCAAAAAAGAAGAATAATCACAGCAGATAAATGAATATTTAAAAAATAAATTATGAAAAAACGAACGCAAGTATCAATCATCGCTGTAGCGGTAATTGGTGTGCTTTTGCTGATCTTCGGAAGCCAGATGTTTTACGTGCTGAAGCCCGGAGAGCGTGGTGTGATCTTTAAGAAATTTTCCGGTGGCCTGGATAAGGAGAACATCTATTCACCGGGCTTTCATGTGATCGCCCCCTGGAACGATATGATCAAGTATGATGTGCGTGAGCAAAAGAGCGAGGAGACCATGGATGTGCTGGACAAGGGCGGACTTTCCATCAACGTGGATATCACCGTGATCTTTAACCCTGTGCATAATGCCATCGGCCATCTGCATGAGAACATCGGTATGGACTATGTTTCGGTAATGGTCATTCCAAATGTACGCTCTTCCGTGCGTGCGGTCACCGGTCGGTTCTCCGCTGAGGAGATCTATTCAACCAAGCGTGCAGAAGTGGAAACCGCAATTATTGAGACCACGCGCAATGCGCTCGCTGCAAAGAATATAGATATGAAGGACTTGCTTATCAGGTCGATCATACTGCCGGAGAAAATTAAATCTGCTATCGAATCAAAACTTCAACAACAGCAGGAGGCACTGGCCTATCAGTTCCGGCTGGACCGTGAAAGAAGTGAGGCTGAGCGGAGAAGAATTGAAGCCCAGGGTATTGCAGATGCAAACAGGATCGTAAGTGCATCATTGACAAGCAATATCCTCAAACAAAAAGGGATTGATGCCACACTGGAACTGGCCAATTCAGAAAATGCCAAGGTAGTGGTGGTTGGAAGCGGCGAAGACGGGCTCCCACTTATTCTGGGTGGTAACTAAAACCATTTCATCATGTTGCAGCGAAGACAATCATTGTACCTGTTCCTGGTATTCATCCTTTCTATTGTTTTATTTACCGGGCCGTTGGCATCCGTTTCTTCAGGTGATGGGGTCTATTTCCTGAAGCATTCTGGAGTGTTTGATTTGTCTGGTGAACGGCAGGACGTGGCCACATGGCCGCTGACCATGATGATTTCCATCTCTACATTACTCTCTTTTCTCACCATTTTTTCGTACCTGAAAAGACCCAGGCAGATGCGTATGACACTATTCCTGATGTTTTTCAACCTGGGACTTGTGGCGGTAGTGGCATATTACGTTGCTTATGTCATGCATAATTACAACGGGGAACAATTCCTGTTTGAATGGCGGATCGTGATCCCGCCGATTATGCTGGTACTCCTGATTCTTGCTTTCAGGGGAATTAGAAAGGATGAGCTGATGGTGCGGGCTGCTGACAGGATCCGGTAGCCCTGATAGAGGAAAATAGAAAAAAATGCGTCTGGAAATTTCTTCCAAACGCATTTTTTTTAAATCATATCCAGGTTTTCCCGCGAGGTGATCTTCTCGCAGTAATGGCATTTCAACTTGATCGGCTCTTTCGATACCACGTTGAATTTCGTGGTCACCACTTCATTATTAGTGATACATTTGGGATTGACACATTTAATGATGCCTGTTACCTTTTCAGGAATCTCAACCTTCACCTTTTCAACTACTTCAAAATCCCTGATGATATTAAGTTTTGCAGTAGGAGCAATGAGTGCAATCTTGTTAATCTCCTCGGTACTGAAAAAGACCTCGGATACTTTAATGATTCCCTTCTTGCCAAGCTTCTTGCTTTCCAGGCTGTTACCAAAAGTGATCAGCGTCTTGATCTGGTCCAGGCCCAGGATGGCGATCACACTGAACAGGCTTTCAGAGGGGATGTGGTCAATCACTGTTCCATTTTTGATCGCTGTTACGATGAGCTGCTTATCTTTCATGCTGGTAGTTATTTTAATCCTAATATGTATGCTATGATCGCCTGCCGGGTATACACTCCGTTCAGGGCCTGCTGAAAATAATACGCCTGTGGTGCATCATCCACATCCAGGGCAATCTCATTGACCCGCGGGAGGGGGTGGAGGACTTTCATATTCTCTTTGGCTTCCGCAAGCATAGATCGTTGAAGAATATATACATTCTTCACCCTTTCATACTCAATCGGATCCGTGAAGCGCTCCTGCTGGACACGCGTCATATAGACAATATCGGCTTCGTTCATATATTTTCCGAGCTCCTTACTTTCCACATACTTCAGCCCTTTATTGTCCAGGTAAAGTTTGTATTCTTCGGGCATCTTTAATTCATCCGGAGCAATGAAATAGAATGTGGTGTTAAATTCTGACATCGCCATGAGCAGGGAATGAACAGTGCGTCCGTACTTCAGGTCCCCCACCAGGAAAATATTCAGGTTCTCCAGCGTGCCCTGTGTTTTCCAGATCGAAAACATGTCAAGGAGGGTCTGTGTCGGGTGCTGATTTGCTCCATCCCCGGCGTTGATAATCGGGACAGAAGCAAATTCGCTGGCCAGTCGTGCCGTTCCCTCCAGCGGGTGCCGCATCACGATCAGGTCACTGTAATTACTTACGATCCTTATCGAGTCCCGGAGGGTTTCTCCTTTGGAGGTACTGGTGGATGATGAATCGGAAAAACCAACGATCTTACCCCCCAGGCGGCTTACAGCAGTTTCGAAACTCAACCGTGTGCGGGTTGAAGGCTCGAAGAAGAGCGTGGCGATTACATAGTCCTTTAGAATATCCTGCGTTGGATGCTGCTCGAATTCAGCAGCCAGTTCAAGGATTTTCATGAATTCCTCCTTCGAGAAATCATTGATGGATACTAAGCTTTTATGTTTCATTTATTGGGTGTTTTTACAAATATAGCATGGAGATACTTTCGAATCCCTGTTGTTGATAACATATTCATAAATCATTCTGTGTCCTTTTGTAGCGGCATGTGTCAAGAAGTTGCAGCCTGCGTAACAACTCGGACTCCTGTTCAATATCCACCCTGACGATCATGCTGCAGGCAAGCTCAAAGACCTGCTGTTCTGTTTCCAGGTGCATTTCCTTCACCATATTCATGACTTTATTCATCTCCGGGTACCCGAATTCCAGCCTGTAGCTTTGCTTTACCTTCTTGCGGATCACGCGGTTGTTTTTCAATGCGTCCACAGTGGCACTGCGATAGGCATTGATCAGTCCACCGACCCCGAGCAGTGTTCCCCCAAAATACCGGATCACAACGACAAGGGTATTGGTAAGTTTTCGTTTTTCGATCTGGTTCAGGATTGGTTTTCCTGCACTGCTGGAGGGCTCTCCATCGTCATTCGCCCTTACCTGGGGGGGATCCACCCCCAGTTTCCAGGCATAGCAATGGTGCCGTGCATCATGGTACTCTTTTCTGAGCTGTTGCAGGATCTCTTTTACCTCTTCTTCACTTTTCACAGGATATGCAAATGCGAGAAACTTGCTTCCCCTGTCTTTGTAAATACCCTCCGAAGTCGTTGCTATAGTCCTGTATGCACTTACCACGATCAGGAAATTGAAAATAAAACAATGGCAATGGTGGAAATGACAATTCCGATCCAGTTGACTGTACGTAGTTTTTCTCTGAAAATGAAGAGGCCTGCAAGCACACTCAGACTGACTATGCCAATATTGTTCGCACCATAAATGATCGAACTGTCAATACGCACTCCAAATTCATTCACATGGTTCAATGCTGAAATCATCAGGTAAATCGAGCCGAAATTGACAATGCCCAACAGGATTCCCCACCTCCATACAGCTGCGCGTTTGAATTCAGTTATGCCCTCCTTTCTGAAAGGGAGTATCACCATCCCGGTGAGGAATGCCATGGTGAACAACACGGCACTAAAAAGGGCTGTATCGCTGTCACTGACATGATGGTGCTGTGAATACTTCACAAGGGAATCCACCACTCCCATGCCGATGAACAATACCAGTGGAAGGAAAGTGCGTTTCCTTGCCTGAAGTGTTTTCCCGGGCTCGTAGATGGTTAACAACACACCTGTAAGGGTAGCCACGATCGCTGCCCCTTTCAGTATTGTCAGCTGGTCGGAGGGATCGATCATTATTGAAAAAGCAATGGGGAAAACGACTGACATCTTGCTGGCTACAGTAGTTACAGAGATCCCGGCTTCATTGGAGGATCGGGCCACCAAAAAAAACATCACGATGAAGAGGAAACCAATCAAAATGGAAACCG
>CAZPTO010000106.1:0-9334 GCA_964589155.1 uncultured Bacteroidaceae bacterium
CCAATGAGTTTCCTTATGGTTCTCTCCCTGATACAACAGCAAGCGGTGATTTATTGACGATTGGTTTTAGTTCGAACCTGGACTCAACTGTCTATAAAGTAAATAATGTTGCCCCGGTGATAGAAGGCAATCTTGAAATGGCAAACGGTCACGTACATGTTATTTCCAAAGTCCTGAAACCAATAGATTTTTCAGGATATGATTGGTTGGTTGAAAACCCGGAATATTCAATTCTTTCGCAAGCACTGGATATTACAGGAATAAAAGAGTTGCTATCGGCATATCGAACATCTTCATCAGGAAAACTAGTACGTAATAAATATACCATTCTTGCAGAAAATGATTCAATTTTTAAACGAAACGGAATTCATTCAATTGATGATTTGATCGCAGAGTTTGCTTCACCTGGATTATCGTATACCAATGTTGAGAACGAACTATACCAGTTTGCTGCATACCATATTCTTGAAGGAGATATGTTCTTGGCAGATTTTGACCAGACAGGCAATTATAACACTTTTGCTGATGCTCCTGTACGAATTGTATCAGACCTGGAACTCAAAATAAATCCTGGTACAGATACTTTAAATGTGATTATTTCGGATCAGGGAGACACCACTATTATTAATTACATAAGCATATTTTATGATGATAGCAATATTCTCACAAAGAATGGAGCGATTCATCTGATTTCTGATATTTTGAGATTTAAGGTGCCTACAATTTCTGACAGAACTTTCAGTTTTTATGAAGAGAATTTAATAAATGCGGTCAGGAATACACCAGGAACATATTATTTCCTTGAAGAAGATCAAGTGGACTTCGAAGTACTTAGCTGGACAGGCCCTGATCAGATTACCTACTTTAAAAGTTCAAATCCAGATCCTGCATATGGCAATGATTATATAGAAATAGACGGAAAATTTGAAATTAGCTACACAGTACCAAAGATTCTTCCGGGAAGATATGATTTCTATATAAGAGTTAATTCATACAGTGGGAATAACCAAAATGCTCAAATCATTGTATATCTTGATGGAAAGAAAATGAGTGGTATATATAATTTGAATAATGGAGGTTTAACAACGAATCCCTTTAGGATAAATGATGACTGGGCAGGATACAGGATAGCTACTATAGAATTTACGAAATATACGCAGCATACCATTACTATCGAAACGCTTATTCCCGGTAAATTAATTTGGGATAATGTATCGTTTCAGGCTTTATAAAAATGTATACAAAGAGTTAAGTGCCAGGAATAATTAACTATATATGAAAAAACCTTATTACATCAAATATTCACTCCTCATTTCTATCCTGGGAGTTCTTCTCATTGGTTCATGCAATAAAGACTGGTGGGATGAATACTACAATTTAGACGAGGAGAGGGTAAATATGCCACTATGGGAGGTTGTAAGAGAGCAACCGGACTTTTCCACTTTTGTTGGTTTAATTGAAAAGTATGGTATGGACACTCTTTTCACAAAAGATATCTCCCATACGCTTTTTATACCTTCAAATGCAGCTTTTGAATTATTAAATGATACTGCTGGTCTAATGGTAGGAATTCTTTCCAATCACATTTCAAATAATCTTTTTCTTACAAGAAATGTTCAAGGTTCTCGCAAATTGGAAAATCTGGCAGGTAAATTTCCCTTGGTAAAATCGATAGGTAGAGTTTATACCTATGATGGGGTGGTTATTGAAAGCATTAGCCCCTTATATCTTGATGGTGTATATTATGAATTTGCTGAAGTAGCGATTCCACGCCCTAACCTGTATGAATTTACTGAACGTTTTAGCCCTGTGATTAGATCATTTATTGATAAGAGAGATTCTGTTTATTTGAATAAAAGTGAAAGTACTGCTCTTCGCTTTGACAGTGAGGGAAATACAATTTATGACTCTGTTTTTAGCACTGTGAACCGCTTCGAGAGGGATTTTTTCCCGGTAAGCAAAGAATTCAGAGAAAGAAGCGCAACATTTGTTCTTTTTACACAGGAACAATATGACCTTGCTCTGGACGAAATGGCATCACAGCTGGGGTCAACATTTGCGGATCATAATGATATACCTGAAGTATGGCAAAATGATGTACTTCTTCCCGCACTTCTTAGCAACAGCTTGTTTGAAAACGAATTGGAATATTATCAATTCTCAGATTATATGGCCAGCATTACCGGGGATTCGGTAAATGTTGATGTGGCCAATATAGATCCAGACTCAAAATACCAATGTAGCAATGGCTTGATATATACATACTTGAATTTTAATGTGCCAGATAAATTATATCGTGGATCAATAAAAATCGAGGGTGAAGACATGATCGATTCACTGGGTTTAAATACTTATGCATGGAAACCTAGTTATGAAACTTTCGGTACATATTTCAATCCAACAGAGAATGTATCCAACGATGCGTCCGGAGGCCGATTGTTAAATATCAACTTCCCTCGTAATTACAGTGGCGAATGGGGCATAAATATCACTATCAGGAATGTATTTCCTCTTAAATATCGGCTTGAATGGCAAGCAAATTTTAGACCTTCAGGAAAATATCGAGTATATGTAAATAATGAGTTAATGACATATGAGGATAGATTCGGTGATGTCCAGGAGGAGTTTGATACCTATGATTTAAATAAAGCTGTGCTTTCAGTTACCGGAGATCGATTTATACCCACAAGCGGAGGAATAAACAAACGCGATTATTTCGTTGAAAATCTTAGCGAATTTGGAGATGTTGTAGTCAAAATTGAATATGTCGGTAGTGGAATTCAGGAAACGAATGGTTTCAATATTGATTATATCGCACTTATCCCTATAGACTAAAAAATTTATTGACAACAAATGAAAAACATATATAGGATATCCTTAGTGCTTCATCTCTCAATTTTTATGACTGCTTCGGTGTTCGGACAGGATAATTATTTGATTAACGGAACAATTACAGGAGAGCAAGGTAAACCTGTTGCGGAGGTTTCTGTAAGTATTGAAGGAGATGACAGCCCCCCGGCTATTACAGACAGCACAGGTAAATTTCAACTATCCAGTCCGGGAAAAGACGTATGGTTACTGATTGTTCCGCTAAGTGATTATAAAAGTAAAAGAATCTTTCTCAACAGCAGAGAAGAACTGAATATTGCACTCACTCCGAATGATATTCCCTCAGGCTACGATTTGGCCGGGAATCTTTTTAATTCGGAATTACGAAGAAATATTGTGTCTGCAGCAACTGTCCCTCAACTTGAAAAGATCTTCAGTTATCCAAGTGAAACTATTGATCAATATTTGGAGGGATATACACCCGGCCTTTGGTCAACCGCTCAAAGTGGGATGCCAATCTCTGGGAATTCCACTTTTATAAGAGGAATACGTTCATTGTACACGTCGAATCAGCCACTATACATTGTTGATGGTCAGCCAATGGAAGACCCTGGAATTTTTCAGTCAGGCATTTCAGGATACGACTATAATCCTATTGCATCCCTGGATCCAATGGATATTACGAATATCACAGTGCTAAAAGATTATTTAGGAGCAGCTATATATGGAATGAAAGGATCAAATGGGGTGGTTCTTATTGAAACGCTTAAACCAACAGAGGTCCGTACGACTATTGACTTTTCCTTGAGAACAGGTTTTAGCGCTCAGCCTGAATATATTCCTCAATTAAATAATCTACAATATAAATCACTTGCGAACGAAGTGCTAATGTCATCTGGTCAGTATGAGGAAGATTACCAGCTAAAATATGCCCCGTTATTTGCTACAAATGATGATCCAGACTATTTTAGGTATAATAAAAACACAAATTGGCAAAGTGAAATTTTCAGAAATACGATCATTAATGATTATTATCTGAGAATTAAAGGTGGTGATGAAATAGCCAGGTATGGCTTGTCTGTCGGATATTTAAATCATCAGGGTTTAGTTAAGGAAACGACAGCGAATAGGTTTAACGTTCGTTTTGTAGGATCCTTTAATGTTGTGAAATGGCTCCAAATATATATAAGTTCAAACCTTGTAAACAGCTCAGCAAATCTGCGAGAATCAGCCTTGTCGCCTGTTACAAGTCCAATTCTGAGCGCTTTGTTTAAAGCACCAATTTTACATCCATATCAATATGATGAAAATGGCGATGAACTTAAAGTCTTAGAAGAAGTGAATTCATTAGGAGTTAGTAATCCTTTGGCCATTGTAAATAGTTTCCAGGGAGCACAAACGAATCTTCGCTTAGCAAATTCATTTAGAGTCAACGCAAATATTATTGAGAATTATTTGACATGGACATCGATTCTGGGAATTACCTTCAATTCATTGAATGAGAACGTGTTTATGCCAAATCATGGAATGGAACTCTATGCTAGGGGAGAAGTGTATAATGAAGCTAAATCGATGAAGAATTATCTGAGCACAATCTATTCAGATAATTATCTTAATTACAGACAGGAATTCAACGGTATACATGCGATAAATGCAGCAGCGGGATTAAGACTATACAAGAATAGTCTTGAGATCGATTGGGGAATCGGGAGAAATGCTCATGAAAATGACGAATATAAACAACTACAAAACGGTGTCAGTTACCTGCGGGAGATGGGAGGAGAGAGCGCAGATTGGAACCGTTTTGGTGTGTATAGTACGGCAGGATATAGTTACAAAAACAGGTATTATCTGGAAGCAAATGTGATAACTGAATATTCAACACGTTTAGGAAAGAATGCAACCGATTTATTATATATCTCAGGTTTGCCAATGGGATTATTCTACTCTTTTGGAGCTGCATGGCGCATATCAGAAGAATCATTTTTGAAGGATGCATCATGGATCGGAGACCTCAAATTAAGAGCCAGTTATGGTAAAACAGGGAACGATGATATTGGAAATCTTTCTTCAATCAACTATTATACTGTGGATCATTACCGCGGAACTTCAGGTATGGTACCTGGCAGCTATACTGATCAATCCCTGAAGTTTGAATCAAATTATCAGTTAAATACAGGAATAGACTTTAGTTTGCCTGGAGATCGCGTGTTTATCTACTTTAATGTGTATAATACAAACACGAAAGATTTGTTGGTTTTTGAACCTCAGCCAACCTACACCGGATCAGCTTTGACTCCTGCGAACAATGGAGAGATATTAAACCGGGGGTGGGATCTCGAGTTTTGGTCCAGAGTTATAAGTTACAATGATTTTACGTGGGACATAGGTATAAATCTGTCGGGAATTGAGAATAAGGTTCTGAATATAAAGGACGGCGCAATTGTTTCTCCATTTCAAGGGGGTCGGTATATTTCTAAAGAAGGAGAAGCTGTGCTTAACTTTTACGGGTATAAATACGAAGGAGTATTTGCAACACAACAGGAAGCTAATGAGGCTGGTCTTGAGAATGAAAGTGGGGTTCCTTTTGGAGCCGGAGATGCAAAGTTTGAAGATATCTCAGGACCCAGTGGGGTACCGGATAGTGTCATAAATGAATTTGACTTCCAGTTGTTGGGATCACCGTTACCGGACTATTTCGGAGGATTTAGAAATACGTTTAGCTATAAGAGGTGGACCTTATCAGCGGATTTACAATTTGTGTCAGGACGGGAGGTGTTTAATTACCTTCGCTTTCAAAATGAAAAAATGACAGATCTCTCCAATCAAAGTTCGTCTGTATTGAGCAGATGGACATATGAAGGACAGGTCACTGAAATGCCAAGAGCACTCTATAATGATCCGGTGGGAAATACAGATTTTTCTTCACGATGGATCGAAGATGGATCATATTTACGATTGAAGCATCTCACTTTAAGTTATACCATCGAGAAGAGTGTCTGGTTTTTCAGAAACCTTGAGATACTGATATCAGCCAGCAATCTCTTCACCTGGAGCAAATACAAAGGCTATGATCCTGAATTTTCTTACTCATATTATTCAATGGAGATGGGAATCGACTATGGCATGGTCCCACAAACACGGAAATTCATGGTCGGATTAAAAGTAGGATTGTAGATAAAATTTGAATGAATGTAAATAAGTGACAACTATGTTATATAGTATAAAATTAAAATATATATTGATTTTGATTCTGTTCCTTGGCGTGGTCTCTTGTGAGGATTTCCTGAACCCGAACCAAAAGCTGGTCATCGAATCAGATGATTTTTTTGGAGACTGGAGTGAATATCGCTCAGCTGAGATGGGAATGTATGCGCTTCAACAGGAATTGGTTGATCAGATGATTATTCTTGGTGAACTGCGAGGGGATTTGATGGAAATCACCGCAAATGCGGATCGGGATCTTCAGGAAGTGTATAATTTTCAGATAACTAAGGAAAATAAGTACGCATCACCTATCAACTTCTATAAACTAATTGCAGCCTGCAATACTTTACTTGAGAAATTAGAAACAGATCATTCAGAGGTGCTTAGTGATGCTGATCCAACAAAATATGACAGACTTTATGGAGAAGTAAAATGTATGCGGGCCTGGGCCTATTTTAATGCTGTGAGGATATACGGAAAAGTACCCTACATATGGCAAGGATTAACAACAGCTGAAGAAATTACGAATTATGTAAATACTCCTGGAGAATATATTGACTCGGTTCATATTGTGTTTGATGCCGGGGGATACTATAATGATACTACCTATAATGAACCAGTTGTGCTGGAAAGGATTTTTCTGGACATGGACATGGTTATTGATACCTTCACTACAGAATTGGAAAATGATATTAAATTCGGAGGAGTAGGAGTAATTCATAATATGGATAACGGAGACCTTACATGGGATGTTACGGTATGGAATCGGTATGCATTAAATACATTATTGGGCCAGATGTACCTGTATCGGGGCGATTATGTTAAAGCAGAAGAGAATTTCAGATCGATTCTCTATAATTATGATTCTGAAACTTCTAATATCAAGTTCGGACTTGACTCACGTTTCTCATTTAGCAAATGGAGTAATATATTTGCTGGTATTGATCCTTATGAACATATTTATACACTCTGGTTTGGTAAATCATTTCAGCAACAGCATCAAATTCAAAACTATTGTTCCATTATTGAACCGAACTCATATATGATTAAACCTACTCATGTTGCTGTTAAAAATTGGGAGGCAATGTGGGACAGGATGCGGGTTGAAAGGGATGATGTTAATCCTGAAAATACTTATACGAGGAATCCAGGCACTCCCGGAGACTTTAGTCGCGGTTATGGAATTTCTTATGTATTCAAGAAAGGGGAAGAGATCATGGAGCCTGTTGTTGTCAGGGAGATGCTGGAATTAAAACAGAGAAAACTATACAAAGAAGTAGAAGATATTATGTCTGGGGTAGATACAGTGCTTTATAAGTTCACTTATGGCAAACAGCCTTATGATCAGGATGCAAATATTATTATTTACCGGGCAGCCTCGGTTCATCTCTATGCATCAGAAATCTATAACAGGTGGGAATGGGACCATGATGGAAATATAATACCTGAAATAAATTTTGCTTTATCTATAGTAAACAATGGATCATATGATAATAATGATAATCAAATGGGTGTTCGCGGACGTGTTGGATTTGGCGGCGAAAAAGCAGGATTAGGATACAAACAGGACGATGACATACAAATTGGGAATATTGTTTACGAGTTTGATCCGGCTACAAATGAGGTAATTGGTTATAAAAGGCTCCCTGATCTTTTATCAAAACAAGAATATCTAGAGGACAAGATACTAGAGGAACGTGCAAGGGAATTAGCCTTTGAAGGTGAACGTTTCTATGATTTAATTAGAATTGCAAAACGAAGAAACGATCCTTCATACCTGGCTGATAAGGTGGCAAGTAAATTTTCAGGAGCAAAGAAAGTAGAAATTCGAGAATTGTTAATGAACGAGCAAAATTGGTATGTACCCTTTTTTGAATAGTGGCCGTTTCTTGCAAGGATAGATCCATCATTTATCATTCGTTAATAATTTTCCAAATGGTCCACCCAAGGGTCTTTCGTGTCCTCCAGGGTGAATACGCTCAGGTTGGTTAATTGCTTTTTATGGGCGTTTTCAAACCTGCTTTCAACCAGTGTGACCAACGTGGTGAATCCGAAGATAATTCTATTCATAAAATTGATATCGGGGAAGTAGTTTAACGCAGTGTCTTTAATACCAGTGATCTTGAAAACGCGGGTAGCAGTATTTTATCATTTTTTACTCTGCTCGTTTCCCATTCATTTTTCCAGGGATCATAGATCGCTATTTTCTTTTTTTCCGTGTCAATGCCAAGATGGTTTAGATCGAATTCAAATTCCGGAAAAGTCTCCGGTTGGATCTTGTTCTTCAGTTCAGATTCCCATGTGTTGTTTTTATCACGGATCCAGATGAGTATAGTTTTGTCTCCATTGAGAACATAAGATCGAAAATTATCATCCTCTGAAACACGGGGCTTGAAATTTTCCGAGACCGGATCAATTCCCTCAACCACCTGCGCAAATCGATTAAAGTGGTGCCAGAGATTGTTCTCAACCACGTAATGTGACCAATGCCAGGTATGTCCTGGTCCAGCTGCACCGGAAAAGAATGGCGCAAAGAGTATATCATGCAGCAGCATTCCATCTACATCCTCCTTATAGAGTTTTAACGGACCTGAATGACTGGGTTCAACCCCACCTGTTTCGGCCAGCAGGATTGGTTTATCCAGATTGAAACTTCTCATTTCATTCACAGCATCACTCGCCAATACATCCATTGGAGCATGACAGATATCCCACTGTGCTCCGAGATCGAGATATCTGTGCATCTGTGCAACCTGGTTACCCGGCAAGGTATTGATCCTTCTATACATCTCTCTTTTTTCTATTTTGTCATAGCTGCCCAGACTCTGCATCACAATGTTCTCAGGGAAGCGCTCCTCGAGTTCTTTCAGCATCTCTTCCGTCCAACTTTCCCAACCTTTTGCAACGATGGCATCCATCTCATTCCATAATTCCCAGCCAAAAACAATTGGATCGCTGCCATACTGTTTATAAAACCAATCCAGCTTTGCTTTGAAATGGTCCTTCCCTTTTCCTGTGTTTATATACTCATCCATGGAATTGAAGGGACCTCCCTCGGAAACGTGATACATTGTCAATGGGAATGTACCTTTTTTCCCAAGATTGTCAGGATGAATACTACGGAATAACTCTAAGCACAATTTCAGACGAATATCATGTCTCCTTGCTATGGCGAAAAGGGAATCAATCCTTCGGATGGATTCCGGATCAAATTTTCCAGCTTTCGTATGTTCAAGGTTCCAAAAACGAGCGCCCAGCCAGATACGAACATAGTTTCCACCATTTTCAGAAAGCAAAC